>JADZFI010000072.1 GCA_020850025.1 Saprospiraceae bacterium | reverse complement strand
GCCAGGATTCCCGGAGGTGAGTTCAGCGCTCGGCGTTTCAGGAGAAATCAGGATTTTACCGCGACTTTTTGTCCAACTGGCAAACATGGACACATGAGAGGAACGAACCGGGCCGATGAATACCGTGGGCTTCGTTAATCGGGGATTTGCCATCAAGTGCTCAAAATCTGCGTCATTCGCCTGGGTGTCCCACACATCTGCATTCAGATGGATGTTTTCCTCCGTGCTAAGTTGTTCGAGGGCAATTTTAGCGCCGGCATAAAACTGAAGGGCCAGGCGACTTTTATCGGGAACCTCTTCTCCACTCATTTGATTGCTCAAAAAGGGCAGCAAGAAACCGATGTGATACGTGGCGCCTGCCGGTTGCTGCCCGGAAGGCTTGTTGGTTGAGGGCCCAATCGGCGGCTTCCCTCCTGCAGGAGTGGTCCAGCGAATGGTATCCATAGGCATGGACTTTCCAGGCGCCGGTTTTGATGGTTGTGTCGGACGCGTTGTAGTGCCTGATCGTCGAGACGGATCGCAGGAGGTCCCCAGGATACTTCCTGATACCAAAAGAAGAAGGAACAGTTTTTTCATATTGATTAACCTCCGGCTTTTTTGGTTTGCTTGTATCCCCAGTCTATGAGCCATTTCAGGATCTTGTCCCGATGATCTCCCTGTATGATGATCACCCCGTCCTTTGCATTGCCACCTGCTGCACACTTGTTTTTCAGGGTTTTGGCAAGCGCCTCCATGGCATCGTCCGAACCGACGAATCCTTTGATCACCGTTGCTTCCTTGCCGCCTCTTCCGCGCTCCAGCCAGATGCGAAGCACTTGCTTCGCCGGGTCTGGAACATCAGCAGGGGTTTCTTCCGCTTCAAGTTTTACATCCGGATTGGTGGAAAATACCAGTCCGCCAAGATCTGATAAAGTGTGGTTGCGTTTCGGTTTGCTCATATCAATAAGTCAGGGTTATTCCTCCGATTGGTTTTTGGGGACAAGTATGTTCAGCGCATCGGGCTTTATGTCAAACCGAAGCGTGTCGGAAATAACCATGCCTTCTCCATCCAGATGGACATAGTTTTCGCCTTCAGAGTGGATAACGATGTTTTTTGCCCTGTAATGTTCCACAAAACCTGCTTCGTAGATTTTATTGGTCAACATGGAGGGAATGGCCGCAAAATATTGCCAACGTGGCGCATCACGCATGATAACCACTTCAAATACACCATCGTCAAGTCGTGCGTCGGGTGCGATCTGAAAATTATAACCGTACATCGGACCGTTGGCAATACTAATGGCAAAACATTTGCGCTCCAGTACCAGCCCGTCCAGGGTAATGACACACTCCCGGGCCGTATAGCTTAATCCAGCTTCCACCGATTTTAAAAAATAGGGTAGGAACCCTCTCCAGTGGCTTCCTTTCATCATGTTGGAAACAAGGCCATCGAAACCTACTCCGGCAATGTTGATGAAGGGGCGATTGTTAAGCGTACCGCAATCAATGGTTTTTTCAGCTGCGGTATTGAGTTTTTTAATGGCTTCATCAATATCGCGCCCATATCCCAGATGCATGGCAAGTCCGTTTCCGGAGCCTGCCGGTATTATTCCCAGTTTTACATTGGTACCAATCAATACCGATGCGACTTCGTTGATGGAGCCATCTCCGCCCACGGCTACCACAAATTCATACCCTTCTTCGATGGCTTTCCGTGCAAGTTCAGAGGCATGGCCTTCTTCTTTGGTAAGCCAAATACCGTATTCAAATTTTTTATGGTTCAGGTGATTGTCGATGCTGTTCCGAATATGTTTTTGCAGGTTGGTTCCGGCCTTGGGGTTGACTATAAACACCATCCGCCTGGGGCGCAGCAGGTACGCCAGTAACTCGTTTTTTATGACCGGGTGGGATGATTGCATAGCTGTTGTTGTTTGCCGGATAATTTATTCCTCCAATCACATTCTTTCAGCCACGTAAGTGCGCCAACGATCAATGACCATTTGCATATCCTCAGGGAGTTCTGACTCAAATCGCATATGCTGCTTGGTAGCAGGGTGTTCGAAGCCCAGTATTTTGGCGTGTAAGGCCTGGCGGGGCAAAATGGCCAGGCAAGACTCTACAAATTGCCGGTATTTCGGGTACAGCGTACCCTTAAGAATTTTGTTCCCGCCATATCGGACATCGCCAAACAGGGTGTGTCCGATGGATTTAAGGTGCACACGAATCTGGTGCGTACGGCCCGTCTCGAGCCTGCACTCCACCAGCGTGCAATAATAGAACCGCTCTACCACTTTCCAATGGGTAACGGCCCATTTACCGTCCTCACCTTCAGGAAAAACCATGAATAGTCGCCGGTCATTAGGATTGCGACCAATATTGCCCCTTATAGTACCAGAATCACCCTCCATGTCGCCCCAAACCAGGGTATAATACCTTCGCTCAATGGTATGGTGAAAGAATTGGTTGGCAAGGTGGGTCATGGCGTATTCATTTTTCGCCACCACCATGATACCGGTCGTATCCTTGTCAATACGGTGTACTATGCCTGCACGATTGGGCTCATTGCCTTCTTTTACCGGCAATTCTTTGAATTGTTCCTGTAAGTGCCAGGCAACAGCATTCACCAGTGTGCCGTTCGGGATTCCCACTCCCGGGTGTACGGCCAGGCCAAAAGGTTTGTTGACCACCAGCACATCCGAATCCTCATAGATGATATTTAGCGGGATAGGCTGGGGCGTGATGTCAAAATTTTCTTCCAGAGACTTGGGCAATACAATGGAGATGGTATTGCCGGGCCTTACCCGGTAATTGGGCTTGACCTCCCGGTTGTCTACCTGAACAGATCCCGCTCTGATAGCATTCTGCACCTTGTTACGGGAGCGGTTGGCCAGCCGATCCATCAGGAATTTGTCCAGCCGAATTACAGATTGCTTCGGATCAGCCACAATTTCATGCCGTTCGTAATAATCCTCGGAAGCGGGAACATCCTCCGCCTCCACATCGAGTTCGGGCGTAACCGGAGGATGGTGTTCTTCCGGGTTAACAGGTGTTTGATTTAATTCATCGAGGATCGTCATAGGGCAAAGGTAGGGCGAATTTGAACAACCTTCTTCCTGGTTCTGCCTGTAACGGTGATTTCGACGCTCAAGCCAAGGGGATTTTATTGCAGTACTAACGTCTTCTGGGTTGATTCCACTCCTCTTTCTCTGCAAAGCGCACAATGACCTTCATGATATTTACCATGGAGAGAAAAACCAGAAAACCGACCGTCACCACAATGTATATCCAGCGGTAACTGCCGGCATCCCGTAGCGCAACACCGGAAAATCCCCAGGCCATTAAGCTGGTGCCCAGACCTAATCCTATATAACTGTATATGGCAGTACCCCAATATTTGACAAAACTGGCAGCCTTCAGACTTAGAAGGCTGTTCATCAT
>JADZFI010000071.1 GCA_020850025.1 Saprospiraceae bacterium | reverse complement strand
GGTTGACTTAAAAAACGACCTTGCATCTTGCAAAATTAAATTCTATGCTGAGTTTTATCATCAAAATTTTCTAAATTGACCGATGGATACCGTTTTTTTTCATAACCAATCTGCGGCGGCTATATCTAAATGTATTATTGAACGCTCGCTTGGATTTAAGCCTATCCAGGAGGGAACCACCAAAATATGATCTATTGAAAACCCGGAAGAGTTGATCCATTGGGCACCATATGGAAGGAAATCTAAATTTGATGCTTCGCCTGTAAAAAGATTAAATTGCACATCAGTATCTGGAGGAATAATTGGGACAACGCCAATACAGACTGCATCTATTCCAGGTGAAATTTGGAAAGGGTTTGGTTGACAGGTCGGTGCAGTATTTCCAATAGCAGGGAGGTATGCTGTTAAGCCATAAAATTCTAATGACGGAATAGATGGGCCAAATTGGCTGGATACCGCATCAAAGTTAATATCAATAGTGCACCCGTTTTCTATTATTGAATTTAGTGGTATGATAACAGCATCTTGACCACCGGGATAACTTTGGATATTTAATGCATTATTGCCGTTTTCAATTTCCTTTACAATACTTGGCAGGTTAGGAATGAAACTTCCTAAACCAAAATAATCAAGCGAAATTTGTGGCCAATATGATAAATACCCTGGGATAAATTCTTCAAAATTACCAAAACAAGCTAAATTGCAATTCGGAGCAATGCAATCAGATTCAACTATATCTTGCCTTACAATTACATAAACAGTTGCTTCATCGCACCAACCTTGACATCCTGATACGTTGTAGCAAAAAGTAAAAACACCTTGTTGGGAGCCGGAGAAAGAGACCGTAAAAAGATTATTACTAAAATCTACTGATATTTCTGTTGAGCTTCCGCAAAGGTCAATAGAAGAATTGGCAGGCAAAACATCGTTGCTTAATAGTTCAGCAGCCGTAATAGTGATACTTGAGCCTTGAGAAAGTATCAAAGTAAAAGGGCCATCATTATTTGCAATAGTTACACAAGGATTCGAGCACCCCCCTCCTGCATATCCTAGTTGGCAAAGCACCTCTTGTTCTTCCATAGAAACAATTCGATTAGTAGTACCAGTTGGCAACGTAGGGTTCATAACATAGTTAGCCCCTTGTGTACAATCGTTATCCAAATGGCTTAATTTATTACCCATTTCTCCATTGCTGGAAGGCACAAGTATGTCATTGTTGACTTCTACAATATTTGTTAATCCATCAAAAACAAATACATCCATCGTGCAGTTACCGGATAGGTTAAAGGGCATATCAGGGAAATCCTCGTCATTAAAAAGATGATCATCACAACAGGTTGCAGAAGGCTGTGGTTTAATCAAATAGTCATTCTGGATAGTTGAGTACAATAATCTGTCCCACTGAGAATAGGAAGTGCCAGAAATAGAAGTTCCGTCAAGGCCAATCAATGAAGCAAAACCTACAGCATGTAATGCTTCGTGTAGCATTAAAGTAAAAAGGTCTACTTCCATTATTCCAACGCATGGATCTGTTGAAGAGCAGTCTTCATTCAATGTATGCCAGGTGCCCACATTTGGATTGGGCCTTATGCAAATAATTGCAGAGATGAAACCCTCTGGATAATTATTAACGCCTGATACGATTTGATCAAATATGACTGAATTTTCAATTCCACATTCACTCTGCCATACTGGTGATGCTGCTCCATCTGAAACGCACCCTTGGTCTTTTCTTATTTGTATAAAGATTGAGTTGGAGTTATTACCTGTTGAAATCAACCCAGATAAATAGTTAAAGGTAGAACAAACTGTCATCATCTCATCGATTGTCCATGCAGGTGCGTTTCCTATCACTTCAAATTGAAGTGTAAAAATACCGCTATCGCAATCTTCAATAATTACACCATTTGGATGGTTGAAAGCGTTTAAATCTGATGATGTATATGGATTCCCAAAACGATCGAAAAAATCGCCTTTGCCTGGAGGAGTGTGAACAGCGAATTCACCACAAGATAAATTTGCCTGTGAAAATGCTGTAAAAGTAATACTCAGCCATAGCGTAATCAGGGAAAAGCGTCTTAATTGCGTTAATAAATGTTGAAACATCATATTTTATGAAGATTTATTTTGATCCCTCTCTGATTTTTCACCCGGCCATTTCAGGATAAAACCGGGAATATCAGTCCAGTGTTTTCAAACCGGTGATAATACCTTACTAATAATCAATTCAAAAAGCAACCGTCATGCGCTCTTGTTACGCAAAGGTCGCAACGGGTTAAATCAAAAAATATAACACTTTTGGGAAGGTATTCCCGTCTGAAAGGAGGCACAATACAATAGGGAGAATAAACATACTTGAAAGTCTGTCACCTGGAATACACCATTTACATTTGGCATCCAATCTCCAAGTTCCGAATCAATAACTAAAGTCTCTTATCTGTAAAAAGCCCCAATCAGCTTTAGAATTTACGATCATCTGAAAAGTGTTTTGTTGAAAGATGCAGATTAAAACTTATCAAAGGTAACGGGGCGCCAGCATAAATCCAAATGCCAAAATGACAAAATTTGGCAAATTGATATCTTTAAAGTTGAAAATACTAATTTATTATATGTTTTTTCTTGAAAAGGAAGTTTTCGTGGCGATATTCCCATTGAAAATATTTTGCCTCGCCCAATCCTCCCATCAGGAGGACAACTCAGTTTTATCAATAATAACGTTGATGCAGAGGCAAAACATTAATTATCAATCATTTTAATGTGTATGTCCTAGGTCAAGACCTCTCCCGATAAAGTCAGGAAGACCCAAGCACGGCGGTTCGTCCACCGTCCACCGTAAGCCGTCCACCGTCTACATCACCACCACCTTCCACGTACCTCCTCCTTCGCCTCCGCCGTTCAGCTGCAACAAATACACCCCCGGCAGCAATCCTTCCGTTTGCAGCGGCATTTCCTGCTTGCCGCTTCCAATTTGCCCGGCAAATACGGTTTTAACCAGTCGCCCGTTGAGGTCTCTCAAGTCCAGCCGGATGTTTTCCGGCCGTGTTTGCTCCCATTCCACCATGGCCTCCTGTATCACCGGATTGGGCCGTATGAGCAAGTTGGCCGCCGATTTCGGCGAGGCGGTTCCGGAAAGTGGCGGCAGCTCCGACCGGTACATGGAGCGACCGTAAGTGGCTGCTGCGAGCGTACGCGTGGGCGCGTGAAGGGTCAGGTCCGTTACCGGCACATTCGGCAAGCCGGTGTTGCCCGGAGCCCAGCTGTTGCCGCCATCCTGCGTGCCGAACACGCCGGCATCGGTGGCAATGTACCACACCATCGCCGGGTTGGCAGGGTCCTGCACCAGGTCGTTCACCGGCAAATCCGGCAAATTGCCGCTCACATCCTGCCAGCTCTGACCGCCATCTGTCGTGCGGTAGATATGGGCCATGTTTTCCTCATGCCGGAAGCCCGAAAAACACACCAGCGCGGTCAGCTCGTCTGTCGGATCGGCTACCACGCGGGTCACCCAGCGCTTGGGCAGGGAGGCCGATACCTTGGTCCACTGTCCGCCGGTGTTGGCGCTTACCCACACATTGCCGTCGTCGGTGCCCACCCATAACCTTGCGGGGTTTAGCGGAGAAGCTGCAATGGTGGTGATGGAGCCGTAGCGCACGCCGTTTTGCCCTTGATTGCCATCGCTGAGATCGGTGGAAATGGCCGTCCAGTTCAGTCCTCCGTTCACCGATCGGAACAGGCGCTCTGCCCCGATGTACATGATGGCAGGGTCGTTGGGATCAAAAATATAGGGCGTGTTCCAGTTGTACCTGCCGCCGCCCGGCGCAGTGGCCCCGTTGGTGCCGATAAGGCCCCCGTATTGCGACTCCACATAGTACAAACTGCTGTTGAGCGGGTTCACCAGGGTAACAAACCCGTCGCCCCCGCCAATCCGTTCCCATTCGTCAGGGGTGCCGGTCACGGTGCGCCAGGTTCCGTTGTCCTGTGCGCCGCCGTAGAAATGGGTGGGGTTTTGAAAATCAATTTCCGAAGTGTAAAACTGGGTAATAGGGAAGGGCCGGTGCTCCCAGGTATTGCCGCCGTTTTCCGAAATATAAATGCCGCCATCGTTGCCGGCCACCTGTAGATCCGGATTGGCCGGGTGAATGTACAAGGCGTGATAATCGGCGTGCAAATAGGGCGACACATCAAACCAGAACTGGCCTCCATCCGTGGTTTTTACCCAGTCGAGCCCCAGGGTGAATACTTCGTCGGGGTTAAAGGGGTGCACCCTGATCTGCCCGAACCACCATCCGAATCCGGGATAACCGGGGTCGCCGCCGGGTATGATGCTCCAGTTGTCGCCGTGATTTTCGCTTTTAAACACCCCTTTGAAATTGCCGGTTTGGTCGGCATAAAGGGCATAGAGCACATTGGGCTGGGAGGCGCTGATGGCTATGCCTATGCGACCCAGATTGGAGGCCGGCAGTCCGGCGCTCAGCCGGGTCCATGTATCGCCGCCGTCGGTACTGCGCCAGATGCCGCAGCCCGGACCGCCATATTGCCGGCGGTTGGGGCGCCGCACGCGCTCCCAGGTAACGGCAAACACCGTATCCGGATCCTGCGGGTGTATGGCCAGGTCAATGCCACCGGTGGAATCGTTCACAAACAGCGACTTTTCCCAGCTCAGTCCGCCGTCTTCGCTTCTGAAAATGCCGCGCTCAGCGTTATTGGCAAACAACCGGCCCATGGCCGCCACAAAGAGGCGGTTCGGATTTTCCGGATCCACTTCTATACGCCCAATGCTGCCGGAATTTTCCAGCCCCAGGACAGTCCAGCTTTGACCGGCATCGGTGCTTTTAAAAATGCCACGCCCGTCGTACGTCACGGAGCCGCCACCGGCATTGGGCTCTCCGGTTCCCACATACAGGGTGTTTTTATCAGCCGGGTCTATGGCAATATCCCCAATGCTCAGACTGGGCAACCCGTCGGTGATGGGCAGCCAGTCGTGCCCGCCATCTGTAGATTTCCAAACGCCCCCGGAGGCAGAGGCTGCATAAATAGTCTGCACATCCGAAGGGTGCATGGCCACGTCCGTGATGCGCCCGCTTACCTGCGTAGGACCCGCCAGGCTCCAATTCAGCCCCTGATTGCGATCGGCCGGCATGGACCGGGCCTGTTCCAGCGCCTGGTAAAAAGCTTTTGATGGCACGGCGCCGTAAGGGAAAGCGCGTTGCGCCCAGAAGTAGTCTAATGGCTCAAAAGGGTCCTTTTCCTGTTTTGAGGGGGTGAAGCAGGCGGATAAGAGGAGCGGGAGAGCGAGGAAGAGGAGTTTTTGCATGGGTGCGGCGGTGGTTATTACATATTACAGCTCATCTGCACGCCAGACGAAAAACCCGTGTAATATGTTCAGGTGTTTCTCAATTCCAAATTCCATTCATTTCTGTTAGCACAATAGGTTTACCGTCCGTTACAACAATGGTATGTTCATGTTGGGCCATATAACCGCCCTTGTTTCCAATCATTGTCCATCCATCATTTAGTTCTACTGCATAGGTAGATGTTGTCGCTATAAATGTTTCAATGGCAACAACAGCGTTCTTTTTAAATCTTGTGAGATTAAAACGGTCTTTGTAATTTGCTATGTTGTCTGGTTCTTCATGTAAGTTTCGTCCAATGCCGTGTCCTGTTAAGTTCTTGATTACTTTGTAACCACGTTTCCTGGCTTCGGTTTCAATTAAATGTCCGATGTCTGAAATACGCACACCTCCTTTAATGCTGTAGATTGCTTTTTTCAAAATCTGCTGTGAAGCTTCAATAAGTTTTTGATGGTGATTAATGTCCTGTCCAAGCACAAATGAGCCCCCATTGTCTGCCCAGAAACCATTAAGTTCGGCTGAAACATCTATATTGATTAAGTCGCCTTCTTGTAGTGTTCTCTTGTCAGACGGAATACCGTGACAAAATTCATTGTTAACGCTAATACAAGTCCACCCCGGAAAACCATAAGTTAAGTAAGGTGCTGATTTTGCTCTATAGTCAGAAAGAATTTTTGCGCCATAGTTGTCCAATTGTTTTGTTGTCATTCCAGGTTTAGCGTAGTTCCGCATTTCCTTTAGCGTCAAGGCAACTGCTTCGCTTGCTTTTTGCATTCCGATAAGTTCTTCATTTCTTGTTATTGACATATTCGTTCAATTAGACTGTTCCTTTATTTGTTTGTACGCAGGCTCGTTGCCTGGCACATATCGGTTTCGGGCTTTGCATTCGGGTGGGTTTCGGAGTACAAAACTGTCAGACACACTCTAGCGGTTCATTGTTTTTCATCGTCAAGGTTATTCGTCATTTTGCGAATTAATTCCTTGTTCTTTTAATTTTTCTAATGCGTCTAGCATTGCCTTAACTTGCTCTGTTGGGTGTCCTTGCCAAACAGTAACTTCTCCAATAACTCTGAACGGTTCTGTTGAACGATAGGACATAGTTGGATTTCCAGGAAATTTCTTGTCTGTTAAGTCTGGGTCATTTTCAATTTGACCTATCGGCTCTACCAAATAAATCCGCTCCTGTCCTTCGCCAAAAGCAAGTTCAGCACCCCAAATTGCAGCGTCCAAGGTTGCAGATAAGAAAATGTATTTTGCGTTTTTTCTTTGTCCGTAGTTTGAGTTGAAACCTGCTTCAATTAAGTCGCCAATTTTTAAGTCGGCTTTGGTCCCGTGAAAATAAGTTTGAGCAAAAGGTGTCGCACCTTGTCTGTTCGCTTTTTCTTCTTTGTTTTTATCCATTTTGTTTTGTCTTCTGTTAATGCTTATGTGTCGCACTTACAATGACCGCTAACTCGTAAATATGCGAATTCCCTTCCCCCGACAGCAAAAGTAAAGAAAAAAGGGCTACCAATCCATGATGGATACGCCCCGGGAAAACGCTATATGAAGCAACCAAAAAAGGGTAAAGAGACGGTTACGTTAATGTAAACCCCTTCCAATCCTCCTCCGTATCCACATCCGTCAGCTCGCGCAGAACATGCACGCTTTGCCCCTTGGCAGCGATCCGGCGCAGGGTTTCTGCGCCTACCTGGTTGGTGCTCCAGATCATGTCCTGAAACAAGCCGGCATTCCTTTCTTTCATCCCCAGCAAATAATACCCGCCATCTGAAGCCGGGCCCAATACATAGTCTGCCTGCTCCATGGCGTCAAAGGCCTGATTCAGCAGATCCCCATCCAGTTCCGGACAATCGCTGCCGATGATGATCACCTGATGAGCGCCGGAGCTGAACGCTTCTTCGAAAGCAGCCGCCATCCGATCGCCCAAATCTCCGGGCGACTGAAGTTTTTTGATAAAATCCGGACTCGTCCAGGTATCGGTGGCGTCTTCAAAATCGGAATAATACACCTGGCGTTCGGCCCGGCAATCCAGCGCTGCTTGCCGGGTTTTTTCCAGTAAAAAATGGTAAATACGCAGGGCCTTTGCCGCTCCAAGCGTGCCGGCCAGGCGGGTTTTGACTTGTCCCAAAATGGGGTTGCGGATAAAAATGAGCAAAATCCGGCGCATGCGGGGTCAACGCTCTTTACGATTGATGGGCAGCTTGATGGTAAAGGTGGCGCCTTGCCCGATTTCGGAGCGTTTGACAAATATCTTTCCTTCGTGATATTCCACCATGATGCGGCGGGCGAGCGACAGGCCCAGGCCCCAGCCCCGGGTTTTGGTGCTGTAACCGGGTTTGAATACCGTGTTATGTTTGCCGGAGGGGATGCCTTTGCCGGTATCAGCCACATCAATGCAAGCCCATAGCTTTTCCTGATACACGGTCACTGTGATGGAGCCTTCGCCGTTTTCCATGGCGTCTATGGCATTGCGCAGCAGGTTTTCAATTACCCAGTCGAACAGGGGAGGGTTGAGGTAAACCTTGAGCGGGGTCTCCGTTTCGGGGTCGGGGAAATGGAAGGTGGTTTTTCTGGGCGCCCGGCGTTGCATGTAGGCGCGGCAGGCGTCGAGTTGTTCGTACAGGTTTACCGCTGTCAGTTCGGGTGTTGCGCCAATTTTGGAAAAACGGTCGGCCACCAGTTCCAGGCGCGTGACGTCGTTGCGCAATTCTTCCAGCATCTCCTGGTTATCGGGCCGGTCCTCGTTAACGGCCTTAAGGGTTTCAATCCAGCCCAGAATGGCGGTAATGGGCGTACCCAACTGGTGGGCGGTTTCTTTGGCCATGCCCAGCCAGACTTTATTCTGTTCCACCCGCCTGGAGGCGCTGAAGCCCGCATAACCGAAACCGATGAATACGGCAATCAGGAAAAGTTGCACGAAAGGATACCACTCCAGATACTTCAGCAACTGCGATTTGCCGTACATCACAATCTGGAGGTCGTCGCCCACCGGCACATGAATAGTGTCGGCATTTTCGGCCACTAATCGTTGATATACCCGCTGCAGCGCCTCGGTGGAAATGCTGTCGTTCTCGTCTTCCCCCACATTAGTATAGCCGTCAATACCGCCGCGTTCATTCAACAGCAAAATGGGCACGGTGGTATTGCTCTGCACTACTTTGAGCTGGAAACTGATATCGCAGTAAAAAGACTGATAAGGATCCCCGCTGGAGCTGGCCAGCGTGCGCTGGGCTTCCAGGTATTGTTCCACCTGTTGTTTTTCCCTTGCCGCCAGCTGCTCGCCCAGGTATCGGGTATAGGCCAGGGAGAGGATCACAATCAGTGTCCCTCCGGCTGCCAAATACCATTTCCAGTACGATTTGCGGGTATAAATGTCCATAGGGAGGACGGGGGAGAGGGGTTTGAAGGGTTTGATGTACCGGCGGGCTTGACCGCCATAGTTTGAG
>JADZFI010000070.1 GCA_020850025.1 Saprospiraceae bacterium | reverse complement strand
GTCCAGGATACGCGTATACCCCCCTGTCAAACAGAAGCTTGAATGGTCAGGTTTTTTACCTGATAAGCGGACATGGAGGCCCTGATGCCGGAGCAAGAGGTAAAAGAGCAGGCAACACGCTGTGTGAGGATGAATACGCGTATGATGTCACACTTCGGTTACACCGGTTGCTTGTCAGTCATGGTGCAACCGCTTATTTGCTCGTCCGGGATGATAATGATGGCATACGAGACGACGTTTTTCTCGACTGTGACCGGGACGAAGAAGTGCTCGGGGGTCAGGAGATACCGATTGATCAAAAGGAAAGGTTACAGCAGCGAACAGACCTGATCAATGCCCTGACCCAAAAACACCTGAAGGCCGGGCAAAAAAATCAGACCATTATTGAAATCCATGTGGACTCCAGGAGTCTGGACAAGAAGCAGGATATCTTTTTTTATTTTCGACCCGGCAGTGCCCCCAGCCAGAACCTGGCGGAGCACATTCAAAAAACATTTGCGGCCAAATACAGAAAAGCGCAAGGAGGCAGAGGTTACAGTGGCAGCGTTACCCCCAGAACGTTATTTACGCTAAAAGAAACTAACGCTAAAAAGGCAGTGTATATTGAACTGGCTAACATCCAGAACGACTGGGACCAACAGCGCCTTGTTTTGAAAAACAACCGCCAGGCTATTGCCAACTGGATTTGCCACGCGCTTCTGACACAGTAAACACGCCCTGCAACATTACAACTGCCGGGCTGCAAGTAACCAAATTACTGGTCTTTAGGCACAATCTCCGTCTGTTGGCCAAAGTAATGGGCAAACTTGGCAATATCTTCCGCCAGCTCCTTGTTTTGAGTAGCCTTTAAATAGGTCTGACTGAGCGAACGAAGCGTTTGGTACATAAAACGATCCATCTCCAGCACCTGCATTTCTTTGGTCCAGAGATCAATTCGCAAAGTATCTCTGTGTTCCTTATCGAATAGCGCAACGGCCATAGCCTTACATTCTTCCAATACCCCTCCATTGCGGTCGCTGGCGCCCCATTCGATCTTCACCGGAACATGCTCTGCATTGAGTCCAACCCGCAGGGTGATATCACTTGATTTAACTACTTCGTTTGAGTCCATTGTGAATATATTTGAGCCGCAAAGGTAGAAAAAGCCTTAGTTTTTATGATCCTCCATTTTGGCCACCAGTTCGATTCAATTGTTTGTTCCAGTAGAGAACCCAGAGAAGCTGAATGGTTTCTCGGTCCGGTAAAATTTTTGCAGTGGCTGGAAGCCAGGCTGGGACTGAAGGGTTATCCGAACAACACTACCTATCTCAGAATAGAACTGTACCGGCAGACACTGGCACAGTATCTGGGGCAGTCGGATGCCTTTTACCGCGCCTCTTTTGAGGCCGACCGGTTTGCAACCGCCGAGACCCTTCTTCAATGGCGCGATGAGCTGCTGAAGGCTGGCTGGGATTTCACCACTCCTCCAGGCACTCCTGACAGACTTGCGGTATTGGCCGGCATTGAGAAACTTTTTAAACAAAAACTACTTGATCCAGAATTAGGGCCAGAGGCAACAGGCGCTGCTGATCGGTATGAACTTGTGCTAAAATGTTTGGATTCCATTCCGGTTTCTCTGGAAAAAATCAAGATCTACGAGCCGTTGGAACTTCAATTGCCGGTTATTCAACGCTTGATGAAAAAGCTGTTGGAAATGGGAATTACCCTGGAGGAAGTTATCCTGAGCAGCCAGGCCGCACCGGAAACTCCGCTTGGCCGATGGAAACAAGGCACGGGAAAGGGCGCTGGCAAACTTGCGATAATTAAGTCGCGACGAGACTCTGAAGCAGCCATTTTTCTCGCCCAATTGTTGCGGGATAACACGCAATACAGGCCGGTATTTTTAGTGCCTGAAATGAATTTATTGCTGGAACAGAATCTGTTGCAGGAAGGCTTTTCCCCAATGGGCATTCAATCAGCTTCCCTTGCCAGGCCATCCCTCCAGGTGTTGAAACTGGCCCCGGCTTTTCTTTGGGAGCCGGTGGATGTGTTTAAACTTATGGAGTTTGTGACCCTTCCGGTAAAACCGCTTGATTCCGGCCTGGCCATTGAAATTGCCAGGGTTTTGGCTGAAAAACCGGGTTTGTTCAGCGATACCTGGTTCGCAGCGGTGTTTGGCTATCTGGAGCAGGAAAAAACAGGCGATGAAGCCAGGGAACAATACTCCTTTTGGTTCGACCGAAAGAGGTATCCATTGGAAAGCAGTGCGCCCAAAAAAGAGGCTGAAGGGATTTACGCTTATCTTCAGCATTGGGCTATTCGTCACTTCGAAGCCACAGGAAGCAACAACCCCTCCCTTCTGGTATTGGCCGAACAGGCACGCAGGATCAAAGAGCTTCTGGAAGCACTTCCGGAACAGCGCATAAGCTTCCTGGAACTGGAGCGGATTGTAAGAACCATCTATGAGCCATCCCCCATGCAACTGGCAGACCCTGAGTCCGGTAGTTTGACGTTTTTCCATCATCCCGGGGCGATTACCGAAGCTGTGGATGACCTGGTTTGGTGGAATTGTGTTTATGAAAACCTTACCCCCGCACCGGATAAATGGCAAAAAGAAGAAAGGGTATTTCTTTCCGACCGGCAGGTGTTTCCTGAAAATCCCAAACAACAACGTCAGCGCCAACAATTGACCCTTTTCAGACCGCTTCTGCAAACTCGGAATAGTCTGTTAATCGTGATCCCGGAACAAACTGACGGGGCAGAAACCGAGCTGCCGATTTTATGGAGTGATTTGGAGGCATTTTTCGGCGGAGAAATGGCGCAGTTGGTGTACGACCTGAATAAGGCCTCGGACCGTGAAAGATTGAGCAATTGGCTGAAAGTTCCGGAAAGCCAAACCATCCCGTTACGTGCTTCTTTCCGTCCGCAGCCTCAAATTCAAATCACTTATCCGGAAGATCGTTTATCATCGGTATACGAAACACCAACGCAGCTTGAAAACTTGTTTTACTATCCGCATCGTTGGTTTTTTCGCCAAAAGTTGTTGCTATACCGCTCAAGTTTGTTGAGTGTAACCCGCGACAATACGCTGCTGGGCAGTCTTGCACACCGGTTTTTTGAAAACCTGTTAACCAAAGATCTGAACCAGATCGACCGCAAATACCTCCAGGAGTGGATACAGGAAGAAGCAAAGGCGCTATTGCCAAAGGAAGGCGCCACACTGTTGTTGTATGGCAGAGAACCGGAGCGGATGGCTTTTTTACAGAAACTTGCCAACGCAGCCTGGAATCTGATATCACACCTTCGAAATAATGGTTGGGAGGTGGTGGGTACAGAAATGCCTCTGGAGGGCAGATTCTTGAACCTCCCAATTCGGGGAAAAGCTGATTTGGTGCTCAAAAGAGACGATGAAAACGCCATTGTTGATTTAAAATGGAGTGGAACGAGGTATAGACGTGAGTTGATTCAAAACGAGGAAGACCTTCAATTGATCCTGTATGCCAAAATGCTGTCACCTGCAGAACACTGGCCCCATACGGCGTACTTCATTTTAGAGGAGGGGAAAATGATTGCCAGGAACAATCTGGCCTTCAAAGACGCCATCATTGCCGGAACTCCCGGAGAAGACCATGAGGCGGTTGCAGGCAGGATCCTGGAGAAAATGGAGAAAACCTACGCCTGGCGTTTACAGCAATTGAAGAACGGGCGCCTGGAGATCAGAACCGCCAGAACTGCGGTAGAATTGGAACACATGTACGATGGGCAACTAATGGAGCTACTGGAAATGAAACAGGATGATGCCGCCTGGGACGACTATCGTACACTGTTGGGAGGGTGACTCCCAAGAACTTCCTACCTTTGCGGCATGGCAAGAATTTGGGCTATTTATGCAGCTGCGATGTTTTTAATCCTGATGACCCTGAGTTTGCCCATTATTGGGCTGAATATGGTAATTACGCCAGGGAAAAGGGCATTAAAGAACAATATTTACTTTTTACACCACCTGTTTACTCCCGTATTCCTTACACTGGTAGGTATCAGGCTAAAAGTGGAAGGCAAGGAAATGCTGGATCCATCCAGAAGCTATGTCATTGTGGGCAATCACAAATCCGCTCTGGATTTTATCATCAATGCACACGCTTTTCCCGGTGTTTTCAGGTTTCTGGCCAAACAGGAACTGCAAAAAATTCCGGTTTTTGGGTTCATTGTGCGCAAAATGTGCCTTACTGTAGATCGCAGCAGCGCCATGAGCCGCGCCCGAAGTGTGGTGGCACTCAAACAACAGTTGGCAGAAGGCTGGAGCATTTTCATCTATCCGGAAGGCAGCCGAAATGCAAGCGATCAGCCACTCGGAACCTTTTACGACGGAGCTTTCCGTATTGCCATTCAAACAGGGGCGCCTTTGGCCATCGAGACCATCATAGATATTGACCGTATCACTGCTGGAGGCAAGGGGTTGCGCCCGGGTGTTGTCCATATTGTATGGGAAACGCCCATTGAAACAACAGAAATGGGGTCCAACGATATCTTACCGCTCAAAGAGCGGGCCGAGGAGTTGATGCGCAGTCGTTTACAAAAGGAATGACTATTTGTTGGTTAAAACAATGTATTCCCAGGGTTTGAGGTTAAGCTGCATATCCTTGGTCAGTTGAACTGTACTTGCTTCAAAAACGCTCAAATAAACGCCCGCCACTACAGCATCGTTGGGTCTGAGGGTTACCGTACAGGGCTTTTTACTTAAATTGGAAATCACCACCAATCGATCCCCTTCTTTTTCGCGGGTAAAGGCATATACCTGGTCTGGTTGGTCTGTTTCAATTTTTTCCAGTTTGCCGCCGTGTTTCCCACTCCACAAGGCCCGGTTATTATGCCTGAGATCGCACAACTTCTGGAAAAACGGCGTTTTATCCAGTGATTTCCAGAGGATGGGGTCCTTGGAGAAAAATGCCAGGCGTTGCTCCAGATCGTCTTCCTGCCCGTTGTATATCATGGGTGTGCCTTGCCAGGTAAACGCCAGCACGTTAAAGACATCGGCTGCGGCGCCATAAAGCTCCTTTTCGGTGCCGTTCCAGGAGTTTTCATCGTGATTCTGGGTGAAATATAACTGCGCAAATCCTTCTGGATAATACTGGTTCAAAAAACGGTAGAGCGTATCGAGCGACTGCGCGCTTTGTTTGCCTTGCGCAATGTCTTTGGTTACATCCTTCCATTTCCATCCATAATTGAGATTGAAACAGGAGGTAAAATGTCCGGGCTCATCCTGCCATTCGGAGAGCATGAATACTTTTTTCAGGGAGTCGAGCGCCGGCCTTGCCTCTTTCCAGAAATCGTTGGGCACCAACCCGGCCATATCCACCCGGAAGCCATCAATATCGCAGGTTTTAATCCAGTATTGCATGGCCTCAATCATGGCTTTTCGCGTGGCCGGATTGCCATAATCAAGATCACACACATCGCTCCAATCGGCAATAGGTTCACCGCGCTCATTGAGCGGAACAGTAAAGTCGCCATTGTACCTGGTGAAGTACTCCGGGTGCTTCTTTATCCAATCAGAATCCCAGGAGGTATGGTTGGGCACCCAGTCGAGGATCACTTTTAATCCCAGTGCGTGCGCTTCAGAGACCAGTTTTTTCAGATCGGCTTCCGTGCCAAAATCAGGGTTTACCTTGTAATAATCCTGTACAGAGTATGGACTGCCTTCGTCGCCGGGTTTTTCCTTCCTGCGCTCGAGGCCGATAGGGTGGATGGGCATGATCCAAAGCACATCAATGCCCAGTTCTTTTAACCTCGGCAATTGTGCGCGTACCCCTTCAAAATTTCCCTCCGCCGAAAATTGTCGAACATTACACTCATACAAGACCGCACTACGGGCCCAATCAGGCTCGGGAGGAAGCCCGGCCGTAACAGCCGTTGAATTGTTCACAGGCGTGGCAGGTTGGTTTTGACAGGCAACCAAATGGATTGCAAGTATTAAAATCCAATAAAGTTTGTTCATATCTCTGTTTGAGCCGGTATCATTCTGTGTTTTTATGCTGCTCCTTCACATCCAGCAGGTTTTCGTCCAGTAGCCCTCTTTTTTTAGCTGTTTCGGCAAAACCGTGTAACTGCACCGGCTTTTGCGTTTTTCGCATCCTGATGTTCAATATCTCGACGAACAAAGAGAAGAAGATGGCAAAATAGAGGTATCCCTTTGGTACCGCCCCTTCTATGAAATGGCCCAGGTGCGCTGCTTCGGCTATGAGGGAGAAACCAATCAGAATCAGGAACGAAAGTCCAAGCATCTGCACCGTGGGGTGGTCATTGACAAATTTGCTGACCGGTCCGGAAAATACCATCATAACGATCACGGAGGCAACAATGGCCAGGATCATCACCACCAGATCATTGGCTATGCCGACGGCAGTTAAGATGGAATCAAAAGAAAAGACCACATTGATCAGAGCTATCTGCATGATCACAGCATTTAATGCTGCTTTCCCTTTCTCCACTTTCGGATCGTCCATTTCTTCCGGACTCTCCAGCTTGTGGTGAATTTCATTGGTAGCTTTGTAAAGCAAGAATACCCCACCCAGCAAAAGAATGATGCCCTGGCCGGTCAAGCCCCCCTTCAAACCAAGAAAATCTACGTGAAACAGCTCCTGATCCATCCCCATGATCCAGGTAATGCCAAACAACAACACAATCCTCAATCCCATGGCCAACACTAAACCAATGTTGCGCGCTTTTGGTTGTTCATGTGGAGGCAGTTTCGAAGAAACGATGCTGAGGAAGATAATGTTGTCAACCCCAAGTACGATTTCAAGAAAGGTCAGAGTCAATAAGCTGACCCAAACTTCACCGGAGGCGAAATCCGGCATAGCAAGAAGAAACATAAGGTGCAAGCAATTAAGTTAAGATGGATTTCAGGAGGCAAGAATACGACGTTTGTTGGAAACGTTGGCATCCCGACATTTTATGAACTTCATAGTGTGACTTTCTGTTATTATGGTGTTACTGTCAATATCTTGGCGCTGTCTAAGAACAAACTACTTAAATCATGAAAAAACTCTTCGCCTTTGCCCTTTTACTGGGGACTTTCACTTCAGTGTTCGGTCAGGTTACAGCAAAAAAGTACCTGCTGATTGAGCACTTTACGAACTCAAACTGCGGTATTTGTGCCAACAAGAATCCGACTTTTTTTAACCTGATCAACCAGGCGCAATACGCTGATGATGTGCACCATGTGTCCATTCACCCTATGTTCCCGTACTCATCCTGTGTGTTTTATCAGGCTAATACGGCGGAAAACAGTGCCTGGACCAGCCTTTATCCCGTAGCAGGCACGCCCTCCATTGCCCTCAATGGCGCCCTTCAAAATCCTTCAACGCCTATTCTGACGGAGGCTAAACTACAAACTTACCTGAACCAAACCAGTCCGCTCCATCTGAAGGTGACTGAAACCGGGCCTAACAATGCGCGTGAGGTGAAAGTAACCGCAAAGGCGCTGGAAGCCATCCCTTCGGGCAACTATAAGTTGTTTGTAGCAGTGGTAGAAAAAAAGGTGAATCAAACTACCGGAAACGGAGAATCCGTTCATCACAATGTTTTCCGCAAAATGCTGACGGCCGTTCCAGGGAACGATTTTGCGGTACCCGCTGCTGGTGAAACAGTGGAGTATGACTTCAACTTCAGCATCTCCAACAACTGGAAAGCTGATGAAATCTATGTGCTGGCCTTTGTAAAAGAGGTGGATACCAAAGCAGTGCTCAACAGCGGCACACGTTTCGACCCGGTGCTTTCTTCTACCTCCGATTTGCTGGTTACGCCTATCCAGATCTTCCCCAATCCGGTTGCAGAAACGGCCATGATGGATCTTGGTACGGATCAGCCCCAAACGGTGGAGTTGTTCAGCCTGAATGGACAGCGTATGGCAGCTGAATTTCAATCACAGGGCAGCCTGGTATCCCTGGCTACCACAAAACTGCCTGCCGGAATTTATCTCGTTAAGGTAACCGGCTCTCAGGGAGTGTACAGCGGGAAGTTTGTAAAGCAATAGTTTTTTTTACCGCAGAGCCGCGGAGTCGCAGAGGGCTTCGATCTTTAGATGCCTGATTAGCTATCATTAGCTTTATCTCTCTGCGGCTCCGCGGCTCCGCGGTAAAAAAACTACTGCGCCTCCATCTTCTTCACCGACCCCGACCCGCTCACACTTGAGTTTACCGTTGGCGAACCGGTATAAAATACATCCCCGGAACCGGAAACATCAGCACGTAGATCAGTGGTAACGTCTGCCGTTACGGTACCTGAACCGGATATGCTGACATTCAGTGTGTTAGCTGTAAAACTTTTGGCATTTGCCTCGCCGCTTCCGGAAATATCGGCCTTCCAACTGTCGCATTTGCCGCCCAGGTTAACTTCACCGCTTCCTGAAATGGAG
>JADZFI010000069.1 GCA_020850025.1 Saprospiraceae bacterium | reverse complement strand
TGTCTTTGAAAGGGTCGCCCACGGTGTCGCCGGTTACGGCTGCTTTGTGGGGCTCAGAGCCTTTGTAGTACATCTGGCCGTTGATTTCCACGCCTTTTTCGAAGGATTTCTTCGCATTGTCCCAGGCGCCACCGGCGTTGGATTGGAAGATAGCCCACATTACACCGCTTACTGTTACACCGGCCATGTAGCCGCCAAGTGCCTCAGGGCCCATGATGAAGCCCACCAGGATCGGGGTGATGATGGTGATGAGGCCCGGAGCCATCATTTCGCGCAGAGCTGCTTTGGTGGAAATTTCCACACACTTGCCGTATTCGGCTTTGCCGGTGCCTTCCAGCAGCCCCGGAATTTCGCGGAACTGACGACGAACTTCCTGTACCATGTCCATGGCAGCTTTACCCACGCTCTGCATGGCAAAGGCGCTGAACACTACCGGGATCATACCGCCCAGGAACAGGGCAGCCAAAACTTTTGCTTTAAAGATGTTGATACCCTCGATGCCCGTGAAATCCACATAGGCAGCGAAGAGCGCCAGTGCAGTCAATGCTGCAGAAGCTATGGCGAAACCTTTACCGATGGCCGCGGTAGTGTTGCCCACAGAGTCGAGCACGTCGGTGCGGTTGCGCACTTCTTTCGGCAATTCGCTCATTTCAGCAATACCACCGGCGTTGTCGGCAATAGGACCGAACGCGTCGATGGCCAGCTGCATGGCCGTGGTGGCCATCATGGCTGAAGCGGCAATGGCCACACCGTAGAAACCTGCCAGTTCGTATGCACCCCAGATAGCGCCGGAGAACATCACGATCGGCATCCAGGTAGACATCATACCGGTAGCCAGACCGGCAATTACGTTGGTGGCGTGGCCGGTGGCCGATTGTCTAACGATATCCAGGATGGGTTTTTTGCCCAGACCTGTGTAGTATTCTGTGATAGCGGAGATCAGGGCGCCTACGATCAGACCCACCATGGTGGCGTTGAACACGTTGGTGCTGGTGATTTCCTGAGAGCCCTGACCGAAGAAACGCATGGTCATGGTTTCAGGAAGCATCCACTTGATCACCGGGTAGCATACGGCTGCAGTGAGGATGATGCTCGCCCAGTTGCCGGTGTTCAAAGCGCGCTGTACCACAGCAGCATCTGCTTCGTCGCCTTCTTTAATTTTAACCAGCCACATGCCCACGATGGAGAACAGGATACCCAGGCCGGCAATCATTACCGGAAGCAGGATTGGGCCCATGCCGCCAAAGTTGTCGCTGATGCCGCCGGAATCGCGGATGACAGAGTTACCCAGTACCATGGCCGCCAGAACGGTAGCCACGTAAGAACCGAACAGGTCGGCGCCCATACCGGCTACGTCGCCCACGTTATCGCCTACGTTATCGGCAATAGTGGCCGGGTTGCGCGGGTCGTCTTCCGGAATACCGGCTTCCACTTTACCCACGAGGTCGGCGCCTACGTCGGCCGCTTTGGTGTAGATACCGCCGCCTACGCGAGCGAAGAGAGCGATGGATTCAGCGCCCAGGGAGAAACCTGCAAGCACTTCCAGTACGCGGCTCATAACGGTGTAACCGCCGCTGGCGTAGGATCCGCCCATAAAGTATTGGAAGAATACCACGAACAGTGCGCTCAGACCCAGTACCGCCAGACCGGCAACACCAAGGCCCATTACGGAACCGCCGTTGAAAGATACTTTCAGCGCGTTTGGCAAGCTGGTACGTGCAGCCTGCGTAGTGCGCACATTGGCTTTGGTGGCCATGCGCATACCGAGATTGCCGGCCAGAGCAGAAAAGAAAGCGCCGATAACAAAGGCTACCACAATCAGCGGGTGGCTGGTGTCGGCCTGTGTGCTGAGCCATCCGAGGAGAATGCCTGCCACTACCACATAAATGCCGAGAATGCGGTATTCGGCTTTCAGGAATGCCATGGCACCTTCTGAAATGTGCTTGGCAATAACTTGCATCTTATCGTCGCCGGCGTCTTGTTTGGATACCCACTTCTGCAGGAAGAACATGTACACCAAGCCCACGACACCGAAAATCGGAAGTAAATAAACCAGAGATTCCATCTCTTATATTTGTTTTGACGTGAAAGTTTGTAAAAAACGGCGGCAAAAGTAGGCAAAGAATCTATTAAGGCTGAATAATCTTTTAAAAACCGGGTATTTTATCCATGAATTTCGCTGATACGTCGGCTTGAAGGCTACTTGCCCGGGTATTCCGCTTAAATTTGCCGGTAAAAAAGTATGGGAGCATTGATCAAATTGCTGTTTTCGGTCCTGATGCTGGGCCTTTTTATAACAGGCGTATTTTATTTTGTGGCCAATGTGCTCAGCAGCCTGGCTTTCAACCCGGCCTCCCGCGCCTGGCGCGAGCTGGTGCAAAAGCTCCGCACGCGTATTCGTATTCGGGTCGGACAGCAATCGCTCATGCCGTTCAATTCCGAAACGCTGACGCACCTTTCTTCCAAACCTAAAATGTTGAAAAAAGCAGGCTGGCGCGACGGCGTTTTTGAGGGTGTTATGCAGACCATTTATCAGGAACCCGTAGCTTTTTTTGCCGGGCAGAAAAGCGGCAAAACCTCTGCCATCGTTTTTCAGGCTGCCGATCGCGAGTTCACGCTCCGCAAAAAAGGCAAGGAAACGGAAATCTGGCTCAACGGCGACCCCTACGCCGTGCTGGTAGACGGGGTGCTGATTTCTGCCGGCCGTCAGGGTAAAATGCTGGCCAAACTGGACCTCGACTCCGAGCTTCGCCAATGGCCGGTCATTGTGGGGCAGGGCGAAAGTGCCACGCTCACCAACCTGGATCGAGCGGTGTCGCCCATCCCAAGAGCCGTCAGTCTGCTGCGCAACATTAGCCCCGAAGAGGAGCAGGCACTTTTTGCCCTGGCCATCGGTATGACGAGAATGTCTTGACATCGTCCAAAACATGCGCATCCTCCAGCTCACCCACAAATTTCCTTACCCGCTTAAAGACGGGGGCGCCATTGCCGTTACCTATCTGGCGAGGGCCTATGCGGCGCTGGGGCACGAGGTGACGCTGCTATCCATGAATACCAGCAAACACTGGTTTGATGTGGAAACCCTGCCGGCCGATTTCAATCATTACCGGGCGATTCACACGGTGTATGTGGAAAACCATATCCGGCCGGTACCGGCCCTGCGCAATTTGTTGTTCAGTCGGAAATCGTACCATGTGGAGCGTTTTGAGAGCGAGGATTTTGCCCGGAAGCTGGCGGAGTTGTTGCAAAGCGGTTCGTACGATGTAGTGCAACTGGAATCCATCTTTCTTGCGCCATATCTGCCTGTAATCCGCCAGTACGCACCCAATGCCAAGGCCGTGTTGCGCGCACACAATGTGGAACATGAAATCTGGGAGCGTGTGGCCGACAACGCCCATTTGCTCAAAAAATGGTACCTGAACCAAATTACCCCCCGGTTGAAAAAATACGAACTCGAGCAGATCAACCAATGCGATCTGGTGGTGGGCATTACCCGCCGGGATGTGGAACGGTTTCAGCAAATGGGCCTGGAGCGACCGGCCACGGTGTGCCCCATCGGACTGGATTGCCGGGATTACCGGCCTGATCCTTCCAGTTTTCAAAATCCGCTCAGCCTGTCGTTCATCGGTTCACTGGATTGGATGCCCAACCAGGAGGGTTTGCGCTGGTTTTTGGATCAGATTTGGACGCCTTTACTGGCGCCTGCATTTCCGGAGCTGAGTTTCCACATTGCCGGTCGTACCGCTCCAGCCTGGATACAGACATTGAATATGGAGCGCGTGATCTTTCACGGCGAAGTGCCCAGCGCGCCGGATTTTATCAACCAACATTCCGTAATGGTGGTGCCGCTGCTCTCCGGTGGCGGCATGCGCGCCAAAATCCTGGAAGGTATGGCCGTGGGCAAAGTGGCGCTCTCCACCCCGCTCGGCATGGAAGGCATAGATGCGCAGCACGGGCACGATTGTTTACTCGCCGAAACACCCGAGGAGTGGCTCCGGGCCATACAATATTGCTACGATGCCGGCCCCGGCCTCGCGCAGATGGGAGCTCATGCGAGGGCGTTTTGTGAACGGGAGTTTGATAATGAGCGGTTGGCGGGTGAATTGGTGAGGAAGTTGAGTGTTTGAGTGCCTGAGTGTTCGGGTGTTCGAGATGGCGTTCGGCCTGGCTGCTAACCAAAGCATCGTCCCAGCGTTGATTCCGCTGTTGGAATCCTCGCCATAGCAGTTGGCTAAGCCTTGATTTGACCGTAATTTTTCCAAAAATCTCGCTCCGCCGTAGCTTTTGGCGAGGAGGCCAACAGCAAAAATAATCGCTCTCCGAAGGAGAGTATAGCCTTAGCGCCTTTGTGCCTTAGCGCCTTCGTGTCAACCACTTTGTGCCTTCCCTTCCGCGAACAACTCCATAGCTACCCGGTCGGCGAGGAGCTTGCCGGAGGCGCTGAGTTTAAAGAATGCGCCTTCCTGAAACAGATCGCCGGATTCCAGAAACGGTCGGGCCATGCGTTCGAAGTGTGCCCTGAATCCGAGGGCTGTTACCCGTTCCACATCGGCGCCCCACATGGTGCGCAGGGAGGTCATGACGTATTCGTTGTAGCGCTGTTCCGGCGTAAGCACTTCCTGCTCAAAGGGGATCCGGCCTTCTTCCAGTGCTTTTATGTACAAGGCATTGTTGGCGATGTTCCATTGTCTTGCGCTGCCGTTGTAGGAATGGGCAGACGGGCCCACGCCCAGGTAGGGTTCGTTGCGCCAGTAATTGGTGTTGTGCCGGGCATAGCGACCGGGCAGGGCGAAGTTGGAAATTTCGTAATGTTCGTACCCGCGGGCCGAAGCCGCCTCGGTAAGCATGGTAAACTGCTCCGCGGCGCGTTCCTCATCCACCGGAGGTTGTTGCCCACGGCGTACAAAAGTGCCCAGCGCCGTTCCCTCTTCCACTGTAAGACAGTAGCAGGAAAGGTGTGGAATACCGTAATCAAAGGCAATGCGCAGGTTCTCCGCCCACTGGGCGTTCGGGGTAGTGGGCGAACCATAGATGAGATCAATGGTCAGATCCTGAAATCCGGCGCCCAGGGCTTCATCCAGGCAGGCGCGTGCGTGGGTGGCTGTGTGCGCCCGGTTCATCCAGCGCAGGTCTTCTTCGGCAAACGACTGAATGCCTATGCTCAGGCGGTTCACCGGGGTGTATTGCTTTAAATCCTGAAGTTTTTCCGTTGTCAGATCGTCCGGATTGGCCTCCAGGGTAATTTCAGCATCAGAGGCAACGCGGTGCAAGCGGTGGATCTGCTCAAAAATTTGCACCAGCTCCGAGGTTTCCAGCAAAGAAGGCGTACCCCCGCCAAAGTACACGGAACCCAGTTCGGCGCCGCCCAGAAAATCGCGCTGCAGCTCCAGCTCTTTCAGAATGGCCTCCACCATTTTTCCTTTCTGCCGCAGCGAGGTGGAGAAGTGGAAATTGCAATAATAACAGGCCTGCTTGCAAAAGGGGATATGGAGGTAAAGTCCGGGCATGGGGCAAAGGTACGAAGGGGGGCGACACGAAGGTGCTAAGGCGCAAAGGGGGGGCTTTTAAGTGGCATTTTTAGTTCTACCGCAGAGGCGGGGAGGCGCAGAGGTTTGCTATACACCTCAGCGGCTCTCCGACTCTGCGGTGAAATTTACTTATGAGACAGCCTCAAGCGTTTATAGTAAGTTGACATATTTTTTCAAAAATATACCGATCGGTATTTTTATTCCCATACCTTTGCGCAAGACATGTTATCAAAAGCAGAACGTACACGGCAATACATTGTAGAAAAAACCGCTCCGGTATTCAACGAGCGGGGCTATGCCGGCACGTCTATCAACGACCTCACCGAGGCTACCGGTTTGTCGAAAGGCAGCATTTACGGCAATTTTGAAAACAAGGACGAAGTTGCGCTGGCTGCTTTTGATTACAATTTCGGACAGATCATTCATTACCTGAAATCCGAAATGACCACCCGCGAAACCATTATTGAAAAACTGCTGGTATATCCTGATACCTACCGGAATTTCCTGGAGCTCCCCTTCCTGAAAGCGGGCTGCCCGGTATTGAACACCTCCACCGAGGCCGACGATACGCATCCGCTCCTGCGGGAAAAAGCGGCCAATGCCCTGGCCTTCTGGAAGAGTTCGGTGGAGCGACTCATTCAGAAAGGCATCGAGCTCGGCGAAATCAAACCGGATACCAATGCCCCGGCATTTGCGGTTGTCCTCATGTCGCTGGTGGAAGGCGCTGTTATGCAGGCCAAAGTGACCAGACAGGTGGAGCCCTTGCAAGTCTCTATGGATTATTTGAGCAGGATTATTCGGGAGTTAGGCGCCTGAAAAATTTTTCACTAAAAATATACCGATTGGTATGTTTTGAATTTTTGCATAGAAAAATCTATCGCTGGAT
>JADZFI010000068.1 GCA_020850025.1 Saprospiraceae bacterium | reverse complement strand
GCGCTATATTGACAATATTAGAAAAGACTTGCCGGCTGATATCCTCAGCCCGGTTATGAGCAAGGTGTCGCCCAATGACTTGCCTATCATGTCGGTCAGTGCAACAAGCGATTTTCCGGCAACCGTTTTTTATCAAAAAATGAAAGACGAGTATTTGCCGCAAATCCAGCAGCTGAAAGGTGTGGCGGAAATTGCCCTGCTCGGTGGAGAAGAGCGCGAAATACAGGTAAAAGTCGATCAGGAAAAGCTCAAATACTATAGGGTTTCCTTGCAACAAGTGGTGGATGCCATCAATCGGGCGGGCCTGGATCTTCCTGCAGGCTCCGTTCAAACTGACCGGGAAACCAACTCGGTGCGCCTGGTTGGAAAGTTTAATACCCTTGAGCAACTGCGCAATGTGCAGGTGGCCATGCCGGTTCCAAACAGTCCGGTGTATCTGAAGGATGCAGCAGAAGTAACAGACGATATTCGGGAGGTTACCTCCGTGAGCCGATTCAATGGCAAAAACGGCATCGGGCTATTATTGAAAAAACAGGGCGACGCCAATGCGGTGGATGTATCGAAAGCTGTGCGCAGCATGTTCAAAAGGATAGAAAAGCAAAATGCCTCCCATGGGGTGCAGTTTGTGATTGCTGACGACAGTACCGACAATACCATTGCAGCAGTAAATAGCGTAGTGGTAGACCTGATTTTGGCTGTAATCCTTGTATCGCTGGTCATGCTGCTGTTCCTGCACAGCTTCAGGAATTCTTTGATTGTCCTGTTGGCGATCCCGACCTCCCTTATCACGGCATTTGCGGTAATGTGGATGCTCGATTACACCCTAAATTTGATGACGCTCCTGGCGATGTCGTTGATTATCGGCATCCTTGTGGACGATGCGGTCGTTGTTTTAGAAAACATTCAGCGGCACCTGGACAAGGGCAAAGAGAAAATTCAAGCTGCGTTTGACGGGCGCATGGAAATTGGCTTTTCGGCATTGTCCATTACGCTGGTGGATGTAGTGGTGTTCCTGCCAATCCTGTTTTTGCAGGTTTTTGTAGCAGACATGCTGAAACAGTTTTCGGTAGTAGTCATTACCTCTACCCTGACCAGTTTACTGGTGGGTTTTACGCTTACTCCCTGGCTGGCTTCCCGCATTGGCAAAAAAGAGGATTTACAGCCCACCCATTTTTTCAACCGGTTTTTAATTGGTTTTGAAGGCATGTTGCACCGTTTCATTGAATGGTATGGCCGTCAACTGAATTGGGTGTTGAATCATAAACTGATTTTTTCAGGTATCGTGCTGCTGCTTTTTGCCATGACACTGGGGGTGATGAGACAAGGTATTATTGGCAAAGAGTTGATTTCTACAGGCGATCAGGGGAAATTCCGCTTTGCCCTGGAATTTGACAAAAGCACCTCCATCCAACAAAATGACGCCAATGCAAGGGCTATTGAGCAACACATCCTGGCACAGCCAGAAGTAAAAACCTTGTTCAGTAACGTAGGCGGGCCAAGTACGGGAATCGGCAGCCTGGGGGTAGCCGTTTCCTACAAAACGGAATTTACGGTGCAGCTGAAAGACAAAAAGACACTTCAGAATCTGCGAACAGAGGACTTTATGCTGCGCCTTCGCAAAGATTTGCAAAAACAGTATCCCCATATTCGTTTTTCCATGGCCACTTTGGGCCTGGTGCCCCGATCCGCCCCCATTGAAATAACCCTGAGCGGCAGCGACCAGAGTCGGGTTATGGAAACAGGCAAAATGCTTCTGAAGGTGGTGCAAGGCATTCCCGGAGCAGACAATGTTCAGTTGTCGGTAGAAGAAGGCAGCCCGGAATATCAGGTATTGCCCGATAAAGACCGTATGCAGCGTCTCGGCTTAACCACTGCCTATACTGGTCAAAGCCTGCGCACGGCGTTTGCAGGGAACGATGATGCCAGTTTGACGGAAAACGGAACGGAGTATCCGATCCGGATTTGGCTGGCAGATTTTGACCGTCAAAGCTTTGACGACGTGAGTCGCCTGAACATCCTCAATCCTGCTGGAATACCCGTACAGGTGGCTCAATTCGCATCGGTTGTCAAAGGTCAAACGCCTTCGCTGCTGGAACGGAAGGACCGACAACCGGCTGTAACGCTCACCGCAGATGCGCTCGGCAGACCCTCCGGCACAGTAGCCGACGAGGTTGTCGCTTATTTGAAGAAAAACCCTTTGCCCGAAGACATTGGTCTGGCCTGGGGCAGCGACATCAAGCGACAGAACGATAGCTTCGGGGCTTTGGGTGGTGTACTGGCCATTTCTTTTTTGTTGATTTACCTGATTATGGTGGCCTTGTACAACAGCTTTATCTATCCGTTTGTGGCGCTTTTCTCCATTCCGGTGGCGGCGATCGGGGCATTTTTAGCCCTGAATTTATCCCTCAGTAATTTGAGTCTGTTCGCCTTGTTGGGTTTGATCATGCTGATGGGGTTAGTAACCAAAAATGCCATCCTTATTGTTGATTTTACCAATCAGCTCAAGGCAGAAGGGCTGCATTATCGGGAGGCGCTGATTCAGGCCGGGAAAGAACGGTTGCGCCCGATACTGATGACCACCATTGCCATGGCCATTGGCATGCTGCCCATTGCTTTGGCAAAGGGAACCGCCAGCGAATGGAAAAACGGGCTGGCATGGGTCATTATAGGCGGACTGCTTTCTTCCCTGATTTTAACCGTTTACCTGGTGCCCATGGTGTATTATCTGGTGGACAGGCTAAAAGAAAAACTCAACGCTAAATACTAAGCTAGCGCTCATGAAAAGAGCAGCCTCTGTGTTAGCTACAACCAAATACCTTTGGATGGGGGGAGGGCAGCCTGACCTCACTCTCCCTCCAACCGCAATACGCCCCTCGGACATACCGCCGAGCATATCCCGCAGCCTACGCAGGAGGCGCGCACAATGTCTTCGCCTTTTTGAGCGTAAGCCCGCACGTCGATGCCCATTTCGCAGGAGTTGGAGCAGTTTCCGCAGGAAATGCACTGGCCGCCGTTGGTGGTGATGCGGAATTTGGATTTCGTTTTTTGCCAGATGCCCAGCCAGGCCGCCATGGGGCAGCCAAACCTGCACCATACCCTGCTGCCTAAAATGGGGTAAAAACCCACGCCCACCACGCCGGAAAACGCCGAGCCGATGAGGAAAGAATAGGTTTTGTAAAACGGCTCGGATATGCCCTGCAAGATGCTTCGCCCGGTGGCTACATTGGCCCAGAGCAGGAGGGTCATGAGCACCACAAACACCAGCACGCTGTGGATCATCCAGCGTTCGATTTTCCAGGCTTTCAGGCTTTTATCGGATAAATGCCGGAACGGATCGCCGGCGGTTTCCGCCAGTCCACCGCAGCCGCAAACCCAGGAGCAATACCATCTTTTTCCAAAAAAATAGGTCAAAACAGGTGTTCCGATGAAAAACATGGCCAGCCCGAAAAAGAAAAAGAAAGTGCCCAGACTGGAGCCGGCATACCCCTCATGCGCCATGGGGGTGCCCTGGTAGTAGGAAAGCGGCCAGAAGTAGGTGAAATAGATCTCCGGTTGTTGCATACGCATCAGCAGCCCGGGGATGAGGAAGGCAAAGCCCAGCTGGAACAACATCACCGACCAGGTTCGGATGCGCTGGTAAGGGTTGTGGCGGTATTTGTAGAGGAATTTGGCGCCCATCAGCAGCACCGCGCCGGTGTACAGGACGCCGTACACAAACCACTGATCGGAAGCTCTGCCGCGCAGTACCTGACTCAGCGGATCAAAAAGCTGGATCAGCCCTGTGAGATACTGCGGAAACCAGTACAAACTCACGTAAAATCCGGTGATGATCACGCCCGCAAGCCAGCCCCAAACGCCGCGCGCCGTGAGGCTCCTGAACCAGACGCCGTTGTTTTTGATGCCCTCCGGCCTGCCGACATATTCCTCCCGTATGAACATCGCGATCCCCGCTGAGAGGAGCGACAGGGCCGTGAGCGAGGTCGGTACCGGCGCAATCGCTTTCCCGGCCGCCCAAACCATGAGCAACAACAGAATGCCCACGCCCGATACCGCCAGGGCGAGCTTCTGCCGCCCGGTGGTCATCATCGGAGCGGGATTGGAAAGAGAGAGAGATGCGTTTTGCATGGTTATTTTTGATTGCTTATTTTTTGCCGCTGAAGTGTTTTTTTTTACCGCTGAGGTGTTTTTTTTTTACCGCAGAGCCGCTGAGGCGCAGGGTTGTTGAGGCTCCGCGGTAAATTTTCACCGCAAAGGCCAAGCGTTAAGACTCCGCGACTCCGCGGCTCCGCGGTAATAAAAACCGCAGCACCCCCGCCAGTCCGCGTTTTTGCTTCAGCGACAGGTTTTTTCCCGTCTGCCGGTTGTACAACGCCACCAGCTCCGATTCATGTTGCGGATAAAATTCGGGATCGAAATTAGCCAAACCCAGGTGCTGCAGCACGGTTTCGATGTGCGTGCCCTCGCGCAGCCATTTCTCGCACACCTCCTGGCGGTACCGCACGCCCATCAGGTTGAAGCCGGCAATAGCGCCTGTTTGGCGGTGATAATTCAGGCGTATGCTTTTTTTACCGGATGAATGTTCCCAGTAAAGCGTGGCCTGCTGCTCCGGCAACTGCGCCGGCACATCGCCGTACACCTGGTATTCAATATCCAGAAACTTGGCAGAATTGAACCAGATGCCGGGGTCGTAAGCTTTTTTGCTGCCGCAAATGTTTTGGGCAACCGTTTCGCCCATCATACGCCCGGTGTACCAAACGGCCTCAATGGCCCGCCGACCCGGTTGCGGGCGACGTATTTCGGCACAATCGCCAATGGCGTACACGTCGGGAACATTGGTTTCCAGGTATTCGTTCACCAGAATACCTCGGTTGGCTTCCAGACCGGTGTTTTTCAGGAAACCGATGTTTGGGCTCACGCCGGCCGTTAGCCCTACAAATCCACAGGCTATTTCTTCGCCGGCGCCGGTTACTACGGCCCGGCAGCGGCCTTGCTCATCGGGCAGGATTTCCTTCAGCTCCGTTTCCAGCCGGAGCTCTATGCCATGCTCCCGGATGTGCCGGTTGATCATCTCCGATTCCTCGGGGGGTATTACGGCATTCCAGAAGCTTTTTTCCCGCACCAGAAAGGTGACCGGAATATGCCGGGAGTGGAACATTTCGGCCATTTCAATGCCGATCAATCCGCCGCCTACGATCACGGCGCGTTGCAGGTCGGGGCTGTATTTTTCCATTTCCTCCAGGTCCTGCCAGTGGTAGAGTCCGCGAACGCCCGCGAGGTCTTGTCCGGGCCAGCCGAATTTGTTAGACTGAGAGCCGGTGGCCAGGATCAACTTGTCATAAGGAATGCTCCGGCCGTCGGTGGTGTGCAGGACTTTGGTGTTGACATCAAGGTGCTGCACCCGGGCGCGCACCAGGTTGATGCGGTTTTTACCCCAAAACCAGTCTTCGTATGGTTTGAGGTCCTGCGGGCGCATGTGGCCCATGTAGACATACATCAGCGCCGTGCGACTGAAGAAATGATCCGACTCGTCGGAAACGACCGTGATGTGGTGATCGCTTCCTTTGCGGATGTGTCGGGCGGCGGTGATGCCGCTGACGCCGTTGCCGAGGATGACTATTTGCATGGTGGGGGTGGTTGAAGCAAGGGCCTCATTTTACATCATTCAAACTCCACTGATAATCCAGGTACACAATGCGGCCGTTGGCGTCCAGTTTTTCCTGGGCATAGCGGTTGACGTACTTGCGAACAGAACCGGCATCCCGCACAAAATCGGCCCGGAACCACTTGAAGATTTCCGAGATTTCGGCTCTTTTGGCTGTAATCCGGTTGCGCAGCGGATCGTTGACGAACTTGCGCATGGCATCGTCCAGTTGCGCTTCCAGGCGTTCGGCCACAAAGGCTTCGTTGCGCAGTTGCGGACAGGAATAGGAGGCACAATTAATGGCGGCATGTACACGGGCATCCTTGAAATCGGGTCGCAAAATGCCGTGTTCAATGTTGTTCAAATCGTACGTCTGTCCGCCGATTTTGATGAATTTGATGTCCCAAACCGTATTCACGAACGGAACACCGCGTTTGATGTCCTTGATACTTTCCACCGGATAATGATCAACAATCAGCTTGACAGTGAAAGCATTGTAGGCATTGATCCAGAAGGCCATTTTTTCGGCTCTTGTCCAGTTTTCCTCATTGGGCTGCGCGCCCGACAAAACCGCAAGATAGCGATTCAACGCCACGCTGTCGCGGATAAAGCCCTTGTAATCTACCAGGCCGCCTTCCCTGACATGCCGATGCAGCAGGGTATCCCAAATGGTATGACTGACGGGAGGGGTCTCGGACGGCGCCTCCGGCCTGGCATCTGGCCAGAGGGTACTG
>JADZFI010000067.1 GCA_020850025.1 Saprospiraceae bacterium | reverse complement strand
GGCGTAACGCCAACCGGTAACAGCCAGCAGCCCGGCGAGGAGCGGGAGCTGTTTATCGAGACTTCGGCTGTTCCGGAATTACTGTTGTTCCCCAACCCTACCGGCGGCGAGCTGTATGCCGACTTTTCGGCCTGGGAGGGTCAGATGTTGCAGGTACAGGTATTGGATGCGCAGGGACGGCTTGTTTTGCAGCGGGCGGTAGCGGCAACGACCGATGCCCAGTTGTTTGAATTGCCTGAGAAGCTGGCAAGCGGCTTGTACATTATGGATCTGCGCACAGAGGCTGGTGAGCGGGCGGTACAAAAGTTTGTCATGCAGCGCTAAAAAAGAGCCTTTTGGGAACCAGTCTGGCGAATAAAGGGTTAGGCTGGTTCCCACATTTAAATAATTTGGAAAAATCTTTTCTTTTGATTTTGAGATTAGCAAAAGCTCATCATATATTTGCGGCCCGATTTGGATAGGTGGGTGAGTGGCTGAAACCACCGGTTTGCTAAACCGACGCACGGGTAACCCTGTGCCCCGGGTTCGAATCCCGGCCTATCCGCTGAGTTGAAAGAAATTTTTGAGGTATAAATATCTACTTCCAATTAAATTTGGGAGCCTCAATTTAAGAGTTTTCGGGATGTAGCGCAGTCCGGTAGCGCATCCCGATTGAAAATCGGGAGGGTCCCAGGTTCAAATCCTGGTATCCCTTCGAAAAAATAAATTTTCGGGATGTAGCGCAGTCCGGTAGCGCACCTGCTTTGGGAGCAGGGGGTCCCAGGTTCGAATCCTGGTATCCCGACAAAGAGGTCACCAATTGGTGGCCTCTTTTTGTTTTATGGCTTATTTTTATATACTGCATTCTATTTCACTCGACAAATACTATGTCGGGCATACGGAGCAATTACCCGAAGAACGATTACAAAAACACCTTTCAAATCATAAAGGGTTTACTTCAATATCCAAAGACTGGGTCGTTGTCTACTCGGAAGTTTTTGATACTAAAGAAGAAGCTTACAGGAGAGAACGACAGGTTAAAGCCTGGAAATCCAAAAGAAAAATTGTCCAACTTATTCAGAACGGTATGTAGCGCAGACCGGTGGCGCATCCCGACCTTGTGGTTTTGTTTTCAGCTCCACCTTCACCTCTTTTTCCACTAAAATCCTGGCTTTCCCAGGTTCATTCTGAACAGGCTTCGTATACGGCCAGATACGCGCTTTTCAAAATTCTGCGCCCTGCTGTTCACACCCCACCTCCTTCACATCATTATAGTTGCATAATCCCGCTCCATGCGGCTGCCTTGCTGCATAATGCTTTGAACAGCAACATTTTTAACCAAAACCTGATTACACTATGAAAAGCGTACTCCTTTTCACACTCTCTCTGCTTTCCTGTTTTACTCCCGTTTTTGCCCTGACGGATATCTGCGATATCCAGGTCGGGCCGGATGCTAAAACAGCGGCCTTTACCCTCGGCCAACAAGTAAGTGTTTCCATGGGCTACACCACCGATGAACCTGGTGGTATCCGCATTTTCGCCCGGCCCTTTACCAACGGAAATCCCTCGCCCGGCTACAGCGCCAGCGGATCGCCCATTTATACCGGCTCCGGTACTGCAACCGGCACTTTTACCATCAACAACGGCATTGTGGTGGTGGATGAAATTAGAATTGAAGTCTATAATGCCGACCAAACCCAGTTACTGCGCCGATTGTGGATACCGGTAAATTTCCATTTCGGCAGCGTTGGCGTAAACAATTTCAGTTTTTCCAGCGATCCGACACTGACCTCCCTGCTGCTGGGAGAAGATTTCACCTGTTCTTTTCATTACAACATCAATTACCCCGGCGGGGTGCGCATTTTTATCCGCCCATTCACCAATGGCAATCTGACACCGGGCTACAGCGCCAGCGGATCCGGAATCTATACCGGCAGCGGCGCCAACGGAGGCGGAAATATCCGCATCAATTCAGGTAAAAACGTGCACGTGGATGCCTTGCGCATCAAAATCGTCAGTGCAGATCAAACCCAGGACATCGACGAATTTTTCCTGCCGGTTAATCTGTATTACAGCACCGTAAAAATTACCGATATCCTGCCTCAGGCAGGCAATTTCCCTTTCAACAACGAAGACCGAAGCGTATCCTTCCAATACAGTACTACAGAAAGCAGCGGTGTTCGGATTTTTCCCCGCCCCTGGACGAACGGTGCATTGACACCAAACTACGGAGCGTCCGGCTCCGGTATTTACACCGGCTCTGGCAATGGTAGCGGATCATTTACCATCACTACAGGCAATCAGCGGGTGGATCACATCCGGTTTAATGTAACCAGTGCCGATCAAAGCGAAACCCTGTTGCAAATCTGGCAGCCGGTGGAGTACTGTTTTGGTAATATGCTCATCGAAAATGTAAAGCTTTGCCCTCCTTCGCCGGCCAGATTGGAGCACAACAACCGGGTGAACATTCAATACAGTATGTACAACGACGAAGGTCAGCCGGTGCGCATTTTTGTACGTCCGTTCACGCAGGGATCACCTTCGCCTGCCTATGCAGCATCTCCTTCCCCTGCCTACGCGGTTGGAGGAGGCCAGGCCGACGACTATTTCACCATCACTTCCGGAGGCGTGGTTGTAGACCAATTGCGGTTTCAGGTCACTACTGACGACCAGTCGGAAGTGCTTGCAGAATATTTCCTTCCGGTGCAGTACACCTTTGGGAATCCAACGGTTTCCGTTAATGATCCTCAAGATCTGGTAGAAACAACCGGGGTTTACCCCAATCCTGCCGACGAGGTCACTTATCTGTCAGCAACCCTGCAAAAAGAAGCCGTAGCGCGGGCGTATGTAACCGATCTGAACGGTCGGCTGGTATCAGATCTGGGACAGCGCACCCTCAGCGCCCTCACACCTGAATTGTTTCAGATACCAACAGCTTCGCTGCCCTCCGGCATGTACATCGTGGTACTGGAAGGTGAGCAGTTCAGAACGTGCAACAAGTTGATGGTAGGCAGGTAGAAGGGTATAGAACGTCGGAAGGGTTTTGAACCCTTCCGATGTTCTGAACAAAACAACCCTTTGGAAATGACAGGCTCCCCCCAGGTTAAACGTTCATGTGTCTGTCTTGCCCCCCCTCTTCGTAATTGTTCTGTTAACCAATTTACAAATTGCTGAAGCCTTCCGTTCTCTTCCACAAGCGCTTGATTATTTTGGATAAGAGTTTCAGTATTCCTGACAGGGAAATTGTTGGTTTCCAAATCAAAGTGTAGGATATCATCCAAACAACATTGAAAGCCGTCGGCCAGTCGGTTTAAGTAATCCAGGTTGACGGTGGTCTCGCCGGATTCAAGTCGTTGATAAGTTCGGATGGAGATGTTGGCCAATTCGGCAGCCTGAGGTTGAGAAAGGTTGCGTTTTTTGCGTACTGCAGTGATTTTCTTATGGATGTTTGGCATAGGTAGGGGCGTGTTTAATCGAAATATTTTAGAATTCGGTGAAATAGGTTTACAAATATATATTATCCGAAGCATCCTCGCCAACTTTGTCGTTGTTTACGCCAATTTTGTCGTTGTTTCGATCCTGTTAGGTTGAGCAATTTTGTGACCTCATTTATTCACAAATATTCTCACATACTAAGTTTTTATGAAACATCTTAATCTTTCCACGCACTATCTTTGTATACTGACCATTATTATTATGGTAAACCCAATGATAAACGCTTCTGGCCATTTCATTGAAAACCGGGTGACCGACAAGGCGCCGTACAACCTTGAATGGGATCCTGGCCGGCCTCACCATTGGGCATGAATTGAGACCAATGAGTACCCCTTTTAATTTATTCGCACCCGAACTCACGGGTGCGGTGGATACCATTCCGCCAGCAGCATTCTGCACCGCAGCAGGGGATGTGTTCAATGATTTGCAGGCCCCGGACGACTCCGTTCAGGTGGCATACTTAGTGGCGGATACCAGCTATTGGGGGCTACTAACCCCGGCAGAAAAGACTTTGGTGCGCCAGAATATCTATGGCCTTTTGCTCGATAACCCGGGTTGGGTGGGCGCCAGCACGAATCTTTCCACCTTCAAGGCTATGTATGACAACGACTATGTGGGAGAAAGTGAAAAACTGAAACAGGATTGGCAGGTACTCCTGCAGGATATCGCCACTCAGCAAGCGACTTTTGATTCCATGCGGTTAGCGATGGACGCGCGCTCCTTGCAGATACGCCAATGGGTTGACGCGATGGAGGCCGATACCACGCTTCGGGACTCCCTGTCAGGATTGATTGCCTTGGCCGCAGCCGAGGGAGATTCGCTGTCGAGGTTGATCATGGCAGCCGACTCCATTCTGTTCCTGAGTGTGCAGGATGCGGCAGACTCGCTGCTGCTGCGAAACGCCGCGCTGGAAGATAGTACATGGCATTACTGGTGCGAAAAGCGATACAATGAGATCGCTATCCAATGGATGACAGGGCTAGAGCCGGATAGCCTTGCTCGGGTGGATTTGCGCGAAATAGCACAAACCTGTCTAGACGAAGGCGGAAGAGCCGTGCTGAGCGCGAGAGGATTGTGTGAAACATGGCTCAAGGAATTTTATGGGGAAACCGGTTGCCAGGCGGCTCAGGAACGTAGTGCAGCACCTGACATGAAAAAATCAACGGAGCTGCTGATCTTGCCCAATCCCGCCAGCGACCAGGTAACCATACGACTAAACGCCCAAAGCCAACCGGGCGATTGGCAGGTTCAGGTCTTCAATTTGAACGGCGGCCTGGTGCAGGAAAACACCCTTGCGGCAGGTGCGACCGAATGGGCCTTTTCGGTGCAGGATTGGTCTTCCGGCATGTACGTAGTACGGCTGATGAATGGCCCTAAAGTCCTCAGTCAGACTTTTGTGGTACAAAATCGTTAATCATTGAGTAGAGAACGTCGGAAGGGCTCAAAACCCTTCCGACGTTCGATTGTCAAGAGGGCATGGTTCCCTCTCGTCTGTCGTTTCATTTAACCCATTTTCTTTATGCAACATACACTACACCCGATACTGTTTTTTTTTCTAATGGCGATACAAACGGTAACCGCCCAACAACATGACCGTTATTGGTTGGGTAGGCAAGCCGATTGGGATACCATTCCAACTACCGTGCTGATGCGCTTTGATGGAGACAGTATTGTTTATACAGCTGTTCAAAGAGATATTCAACTCCACGAAGGCGTACTTGCCATGAGTAATAAGGCAGGAGCCTTGCAATTTTACACCAACGGGAATGTGGTGGTATCGCACAATCATCAGATCATGGAAGGGGGCAAGGGCTTCAATGAAGGGGCCGAAGGCTCCGACTTCATCGGGGGCCAGTGGGGCGATACCACCCTTAACCTGGCTTACCTGCAATATACCTACCAGTTGATTCCAGACGGCTTTGAGGAGCATATCTACTACATGATTCATTCTTTTTTGGAATATTCAGATAATGGCTGGGTCTGGAATACGCCCCGTATGCAGATCAGTAAAATAGATATGTCGGCCAACGGGGGCAGAGGCAAGGTGGTGTACAAGAACCGCTACTTTGATGAGGAGCCGTCATCCGTATTCTATGCAATTGTGCGTCATGGGAATGGTCGGGACTGGTGGGTCATACTCAGGACGCAGGATGGGCTGCGTTACCGCGCCCTGTTGTTGGAGCGGGATGAGGTGAAACAGGAGGTGGTTAGCTCCCTGCCGGAGCTTTCTTCGGATTGGTTTACGCTGATAGATTCCATAGTTTCCAATGGCAATTTAATTTTTGCCTCCGAGGATGGGAGCCGGCTGCTGGATAATTACGGAGAACGCCATGTAAAATTAATGTCTTTTGACCGCTGCAGCGGGACGGTATCCCTGCTGGATACGATTGATACGGGGATTTATACCATACAGATTGGCAGTAATGCCTATGAGAAAAATATGTTTACCTACGAATTGTCTCCCTCGGGCAGGTACCTGTATGGCGTGGGCCATGCCGGGTACATGCAATGGGATCTGGAAGCGGCGGATGTGGAGGGCAGCAGAATGCAGTTGGGTGGCCCTCCCTGGGTTCTGGATAGCTATCAGAATCCTGTGGTAGGCCTCCCGGGGGGCTATTTTGTTTTTGGTCATGGCCCGGATGGAAAGTTGTACAATTTGTTTCGCAATATACACAGCGTGGTGGAATATCCGGATGAAAGGGGGGAAGAGAGCGGATTTTGTCTGGCGGCAGATAACACGCCTTCCTGTCTTGATGTGCCGTATGATTTGTTTTCCAACCGGCATCCAAACTTTCGGCTGGGGCCTTTGCCGGGCAGTGGCTGTGATAGCTTAATGAGCGGGGTGCAGGTGATAGGCTCGGGCAGTCCGGAGTTTGAGGTTCAGCCTAATC
>JADZFI010000066.1 GCA_020850025.1 Saprospiraceae bacterium | reverse complement strand
CCCCATTATTCACATTCCCCACATTAATACCCATGGAGCCTTTCGATCAAATAGATACACCGCCTCCCCAGCCTAAAATGCCGCTTGGCAAGGCCGTACTTATTAATTTCGGTATCATGGTAGCGTACATGTTGCTCACCAGCCTGAGCATGGGCAGCGGTCCGGAAGCCGGCATGGGCGCGCTTGCCGCCGACGCTTTTCTTATTGTTGCACAGGTAGGATTGAACATGCTGATTGGATTTATCCTGGTATTTACCCGCGACCATAAGCAACTCGGTGGCGCACTGATGATCAGCGGCATTGTCATGGGCGTCATTGGATTTGGTTCATGCCTGGCACATGCGGCAATTATGGATGCATGACCTATCCTGTTGAATTTCATATTGGTGCTGCCAAAATTTCGGGGCATTTGGTGTTTGAAATGCTGGCTTATACGCTGGGCTACCGCTTGTACGTGTGGCAGCGTAGCCGAAGCAGGGATCTGATCAGCGACGATCAACGGATGTGGATTTTCCTGGGCGCTGCCCTGGGCGCTTTTTGGGGCAGTCATTTATTGGGCTTGCTGGAGCATCCTGATTTTTTCCGGCAATTCAACCTTCAGGTTTGGATGGGGCAAAAAACCATCATTGGCGGATTGCTGGGTGGTTTGATCGGGGTGGAGCAGACCAAAAAGCGGATTGGTGTGTACACTTCCTCCGGCGATTTGATGACCTATCCCCTGATCTTTGCCCTGGCATTGGGCCGCATCGGATGTCATTTGGCGGGACTGACCGATGGTACGCATGGCAATTCCTCTTCCCTGCCCTGGGCGGTGGATTTTGGCGATGGGGTTCCGCGGCACCCGGTCAATCTGTACGAAGTGTTGTTCCTGCTTCTGTTGGCTGCTTTCATTTTTGTCGGAGAGCGCAAAAAGCCCTGGTCTGATGGAATGAAGTTCAAACTATTCATGGTGAGCTATCTGAGCTGGCGCTTTCTGTTGGAATTCATCAAGCCGGTGTGGCTGGTTCCCGGGTTGGGTTTGTCGAGCATTCAGTGGGCCATTGTGGCCGGCCTGGGGTATTATTATTGGGATTGGCAGCGGAGGCAGTGATTTATATCATCCTTCCATTTTTCGTGAAAAAAACCTACCTTTGCCCTCCATTTTGGCATGCAGCCTTCGGATGTTCTTCCCAAAAAACGCTTCCGGAAACTGTATCCCTGCTCCGAACCTTTATTCCGCATTCCATTAATCGTATCCCGCGCAGTGAAACGAGTCCACCTGAAGGCCCTCAAAGCCGGCTCCAGATATCCCATCCAGGTCGTATTGGCCGAAAAAGACCGCCTAGATCTGCTCGATGCACTGCTCGAGCCTGACGAACGAATTTTCCTCCAACAGGCGGTTAAACAGGATATCAACAGCCTCACTTTTCCCCGCGCAGAGGGTATGGTTTTCGTCAGGCTGCTAAAGCATGAGCCTGATCCCTTTATAGCGCTGGAAGATGCCCGTCTGGCCGGGAATGATTTGCTCGCCGAGTTGCGGCGGTATAAGATCGAGTCATTGAGCATTCATAATGCATGCCTGGAAGACCGGGCGCTGGCTTTTGCTGAAGGAATGGCCTTAGGCAGCTACCAGTTTCTGAAATACTTCACGAAACCTGCGGAAAAAGCGCTAAAAGAAATCTGGATCGGCCCGGATTCGGCGTCGGAAGCTCACCTTGAAGAGGCCAATGCCCTGATTGAGGCTGTTTTCCTTGCGCGCGATCTGGTGAATGAACCGCACTCTCATTTCAATACCCTTGAAATGGCAGATGCCGTGGAAAATGTGGCAAAGGAATACGGTTTTTCTGTAGATATCCTGGGTAAAGAGAATATTGAAGCCTTGAAAATGGGCGGACTGCTGGCGGTCAATCGCGCATCCCAAATTCCGCCGCGCTTCTGCATTTTGGAGTGGAAGCCTGCCGGAGCCAAAAATTCCAAGCCGGTGGTGCTGGTAGGCAAAGGCGTGGTGTACGATACCGGCGGCCTCAGCCTGAAACCCAGCGAGGCCATGGATTACATGAAATGCGATATGGCCGGCGCCGCCACCGTGGTGAGCACCCTTGCTGTAGCCGCCAAGACCAATCTGCCTGTCCATCTGGTGGGGCTGATTCCGGTTACCGACAACAAGATTGGAGACAACGCCCTTTCCCCGGGCGACGTGATCACTATGGGCAACGGCAAAACCGTGGAAGTGGTGAATACCGATGCAGAGGGGCGCATAATCCTGGCCGATGCCCTGCATTATGCCAAAAAATACGAGCCATTGCTGGCCATGGACATTGCTACCCTGACCGGCTCGGCCGTGCGCGCCCTGGGTACGCAGGCCATCTGCTATATGGGCACAGCCTCTAAAGAAGTTAAAGTCACCCTGGAAGACAGCGGCTTCGCTACTTACGAAAGGCTGGTGGAGCTACCACTCTGGAAAGAATTTGCCGACGAGTTGAAAAGCAACATTGCCGACCTGCGCAATCTGGGATCCTCCAATGCCGGCATGATTACCGCCGGAAAATTCCTGGAAAATTTTGTGGATTATCCCTGGCTGCATCTCGATATTGCCGGGCCTGCCTACCTTCGGACCGCCAACAGCTACCGAACTAAAGACGGCACGGGAGTTGGCGTGAGACTTTTATACCATTTTTTGAAAAAACACTTCAGTTAACGAGGGGACGACAAACCATGGACCGGCAAACATTACGTCGTTCATCGCCTCATCGTCCCATCGTCCCTACATTATGAGCAACATAACCATCGGAATATCCAGCGGCGACATCAATGGCATTGGCCTGGAGGTCATTCTTAAATCCATTGGATTGAAAAACCTCGGTAAAAAATTTAAAACCGTGGTGTACGGCAGCTCCAAAGTCATTGCCTATCATAAAAACATCATCACCGAAGAGAATATTCAATTTCATTCCATCAACCATGCATCTGAAGCGCTGCCAGAGCGTATCAACGTGATCAATTGCTGGACAGAAAATGTGAATATTACCCTTGGCAAGCCGGATAAAGTGGGCGGTCAATGCGCCCAACAAGCCCTTGAACGGGCGGTAAAAGACCTTAATGCTGGCGAAATTGATGCGCTCGTAACGGCCCCGATCAACAAAAAAGCCATGCAACTGGCAGGCTTTCCGTTTGTAGGCCATACGGAGTACATCACCAATGCTTTCAAGGTGAAGGACTCGCTGATGCTCATGGTATCAGATTCCCTGCGTGTGGGTCTGGTAACCAACCATCTGCCCATTAAAGAGGTGGCTGCTGCCATCACCCGGGAAAAAGTGCTGCGCAAGATCCTGATCATGGCCGAAACCCTGCGCATTGACTTTAACCTCGAACGACCAACCATTGCCGTGCTGGGGCTCAATCCGCATGCCGGTGACGAGGGCGCCATCGGAGATGAGGACGACAAAATTGTGCGTCTGGCGATTGAGGATGCCAAATCCAAAGGCGTTTTGGCATTCGGCCCTTACCCGGCCGACGGATTTTTCGGCTCCGGGCAATACCATAAATTCGATGGCATTCTGGCCATGTATCACGACCAGGGTCTGGTACCCTTCAAAGCGCTTTCCTTTGGCGCAGGTGTAAACTACACGGCGGGTCTGCCGGCTGTGCGCACCTCGCCGGATCACGGTACCGCCTACGACATCGCCGGTAAAGGTGAAGCCGACGAAACCTCCATGATCAAAGCCATCTATCTGGCTGCCGAGATCGTTCGCAACCGCAGCGAGTACCTCGACATGCATGCTAACTCTCTCGAACGCCGCAAACAAAAATCGCTCATCTCCGAATCAGGAGAAGAAATGGAAGAGGAAAATGTTATTCCGGAAGAATAATGGTTAATGTGGTTAATGTGGTTAATGTGGGGAATGGGGTTAATGTGGGGAATGTGAGGAATGTGAGGAATGTGAGGAATGTGGGTTGGGCATGGGGATATTGAGTGGGGTAGATGTGGGGATGCTGGCCCAAGCGAGTATGATTTAACCACTGAAATGGTAGGCCATTAAGCTGTTGGACTGTGTATGCAGAACGTAAGTTCACATGATTAACCTTTATTTTGCTGCATTGAAGAGGGTTTAATAAGCCTTATTTCGGAATATGTCCGTTAGAATAAACACGGTCCCCACATTCCCCACATTCTCCCCATTCAACACATTCCCCCCATTAACCACATTTAGCACATTCCCCCCATTTCCCACATTCCCCATATTAACCACATTAACCACATTAACACTATGCATATTTTGGGAATTGACGTTGGCGCATCAGGGATAAAAGGCGCTGTAGTGGACGTTCAAAACGGAAAGCTTGTGGGTGAACGCTTTAGAGTTCCTACGCCGCAACCATCTACTCCGAAGGCCATGTCCGCAGCTTTTGCGGAAATCATTGAGTATTTCAACTATAAAGGTCCGGTTGGTTGCGGATTCCCGAGTATTGTTAAAAACGGCGTAGCCAAATCAGCCTCCAATATTGATAAAAGCTGGATTGACACGGATATTCAGCAGGTATTTGGGCAATCCTGCGGATGCCCGGTTTTTGCTACTAACGATGCAGATGCTGCTGGTGTAGCAGAAATGCAACATGGCATGGGGGTAGGGGAGAACGGGCTGGTGCTGCTTATTACCATTGGCACCGGTTTGGGCTCTGCACTTTTTTACAAAGGCCAGTTGATTCCGAATACCGAGTTGGGACATGTATTGTGGAAGCATGGAAAATCGGCAGAAGCCTGGTGCTCCTCCGGCGCACGCTCCAAATTGAAGATCAGTAGGAGCGAATGGGCCGACCGGTTCAATGAATACCTCAATCACCTTGAATTGCTTTTTTCACCCGATTTGTTCATACTTGGTGGTGGCGAGAGCAAGTTTTTTGAGCAATACAAACATCAGCTACAAACCAACGCACGCGTGGTTCCTGCAAAACTGTTGAACAATGCAGGGATCATCGGGGCAGCCGCCTATGCTTATAAGGCACAAAACGGGTAATAAGGCACGAAGTGGACACGAAGGCACGAAGTCTCTAAGGCACGAAGGTTGATGCTGCTGTGGTCCTTGCAATCTCAAGCCGAACGCCAACTCAAACACTCAAACACTCCCACACTCGAACACTCACCATGGCACTCATTGTTTTGGAAGGAATGCGGTTTCATGCTTTTCACGGGGTACACCCGGAGGAGCAGGTATTGGGTGGGGAGTATGTGGTGAACGTAGAGATACAGACCGGCATTGCAGCGGCTGCCAAAACGGATGATATTGCGTCTACCCCCGTGAATTATGAAACGGTGTTCCAGATCTGCATGGCAGAAATGGCCGAACCCAAAAAATTATTGGAAACGGTGGTGACCAACATTATCCATCGCCTGAAGCGTCAGTTCTCTCAGATGAAGAGTGTGAAAGTGCAGGTGCGCAAGCTGTATCCGCCTATTCATGCTAAAATGGGTCCGCTGCAACAAGGTCGGTTTCAGCCCATAAGTGGGCGTGTAGAAGCGGCATGGGTACAAGACGATGCCAGTTTTGTCAGTAATTGCCCCCGCTGCAAGGCGTCATTTTTGTGTTATACCGACGACACCTGCTGGTGCAAGGAGATTCAGAACATCCACCCGGCTACCCAGGAGACCCTCAAAAGACAGTTCGGTAGCACCTGTCTGTGCCAAAATTGCCTGAAACTTTACGCAGGATGAAACTTCGCCGATTTTTAACTGTCTTTAACTTGCCATTTATAGTCGAACCTTTTCAGCCTAAGCTTGTTTGGCTACCTTTGCAACCCATTCACCACATTAAACCCATTACCCACATTTATTCAAATGGCTCATAATTCGGACGCAGAAGCAGTAGACGCACTCGCAAAGTCGTACAAAGACCTTTCTGCAGAAATCGGTAAAGTTATTGTCGGACAAGAGGACGTGGTTCGCGCAGTGATTATTTCCCTTTTTTCCAATGGTCATGCTCTGTTGGTAGGTGTGCCGGGTCTGGCTAAAACGCTGTTGGTTAGCACCATAGCGGAGGTGCTGGATCTGGACTTCAAACGTATTCAGTTTACGCCGGACCTGATGCCTTCGGATATTACGGGATCAGAGATTCTGGACGAAGATCGCCACTTCCGCTTTATGCGCGGTCCGGTATTCGCTAATATCGTATTGGCTGACGAGATCAACCGTACCCCGCCCAAAACCCAGGCGGCTCTGCTGGAAGCCATGCAGGAGCGCTCCGTAACAGTGAGCGGTCAGCGGCATGAATTGCCTTCCCCGTTCTTTGTACTGGCTACCCAGAACCCCATCGAACAGGAAGGAACCTACCCGCTGCCGGAAGCGCAGTTGGACCGTTTTATGTTCAATATTCCGCTTACCTATCCTACTTATGAGCAGGAGGTGGAAGTGGTGAAGAATACCACATCTTCCAAAAAGGCAGAGTTGAAACACATTCTGAACGCTGATCAAATCAAGGATTTCCAGCAGCTCATCCGCAAGATACCGGTGAGCGACAACGTGCTGGAATATGCCGTTGGACTGGTAGCCAAAACCCGTCCGAATACTGCCCGCGCCACCAAGGAGGCCAATAACTACCTCGGATGGGGTGCAGGCCCGCGCGCCAGCCAATACCTGGCCTTGGGCGCCAAATGCCATGCCGCCATTCGCGGTAAATATTCGCCGGATATTGAAGATGTACAGGCCATCGCCAGCCTCGTGCTCCGTCACCGCATCGTGCGCAATTACAAAGCCGAAGCGGAAGGTATCACGGAAGAGAACATCATCGAGGCTATGCTTTGATGTTGGACAATGGACGTTGGACTGTTGGACGATGGACCCGGGTGTTTGAAACGCCCGGGTCTATTGTTTTTACGGTCTAATCCGGCACGAACCTGATGGACAGTGAGTTTACACAGTGCCTGGTATTTTTAGGGGTCATGCGCTCGCCTTCAAATACATGGCCGAGGTGACCCTCGCAGTTGGCGCATACGATTTCCGTCCGCCTCATACCAAAAGAATTGTCGACATGCCGGATCACCGCGCCCGGTATTTCATCATCAAAAGAAGGCCAGCCGCAACCGCTGTCGAACTTGTCGGTTGACCGGTATAATGGGGCATTGCAGCGCCGACAAATGAAGGTGCCGGCGCCTTTGTGGTTCCAGTATTCGCCGGTAAAAGCACGTTCGGTGCCTTTTTGGGCAATCACATATTCTTCTTCAGGGGTGAGGGAGTTCCAGTTTTCCATGTTGACGGCTTACGGTGGACGGCTTACGGTGGACGGCCTGTGGTGGACGGGAGCAAAGATATAGGTAAAATCTGGAGTCGGCTGGATCAAGACACCATCTGTAAAAGCCGTCTACCGTCTACCGTCCACCGTAAGCCGTCAACCGTAAGAAGCCGTCTACCGCAAAAACCTGTCGTCTGTGAGGGCTTCGAGGAAGGTTTTGAGGTCGGCTTTTTCTTGCTGGGTGAGGTTCAGCGGGGTGTTAAGCAAGGTGTCCCGGTTGATGCCGCCAGGTACGGTCTGGTTGGGTTGGTCGTAGAATTCGATCACTTCCTCCAGGGTTTGGAACATGCCGTTGTGCATGTAGGGCGGCGTTACAGCCACGTTTCTCAGCCCCGGCACCTTGAATTTGCCCAGGTCGGCGCTGTCTTTGGTGATGTCGAAACGACCGCGGTCGGCCAGGTTTCTCCTGCCCGTGTACAGGCCCACGTTGCGGAATTCATCTCCGGTAAAATCCGGGGAGAAGTGACAATCAAAGCATTTGCCTTTTTTCATGAACACTTCGCGCCCCCTTACCGCCGCTTCGCTCATGCCGCCCGGTTTGCCCATCATCCAGCGGTCGAACGGAGTATTGGAGGTTTCCAGTGTGCGTACAAAAGCAGCGAGTGCTGCCGCCAGTTTGTCCTGGTCGGCGGGAGCGCCGTATATTCTGCGAAAAGCGGCCGCATATTCCGGATGCTGGTTCAGGCGTTCCAGTACCTGCGGCAGGGTGGCACGCATTTCCACCGTATCCTGGATGGGCATCAGTACCTGCTGCTCCAGCGTGGTGGCTCGACCATCATAAAAAAAGTGCGCCCTCGCCGCCATATTGGTGATGCCAGGGCTGTTGCGCTTGCCCAGGCGGCCACCCACTCCTTTGCTCACTTGTGCTGTATCGCAAAAGGCAAATTCCGGGATATGGCAACTGGCACAACTAATGCTGCTGTCTTGCGACAAAATTGGGTCGGAAAACAGCTTCTCCCCCAATTTCTCCGGAGTATCCAACGGATTGGACGCGAAGGCAAACAGCAGCAGCGCCAGAATGCTGAAAAGCATAAATGATAATCGAAACCGCATGGTACAAAGGTACAACGACAACCAAATGCATAAAACAGCGTTGTGAAACCGTTTGGAATGATGGAAATGATCTAAATTTGTATTTGGGATGACACGGATTTTTATTTTGGATGAGGGGGATTTTTTGGAACACGGATGACGCGGATGGCACGGATTTATGGGATCATGCTATTAGAGCGGCCATGCCGAACGTATTCTGCGAATTCTGCGGTTCATCTGCGGGAAACAACTTCTGTATAAAATCTGTGAAAACAATCTGTGTAAAATCTGTGCGAAAAAACTTCTGTGTGAAATCTGTGAAAACAATCTGTGTAAAATCTGTGCGAAATACGCTCTGTGCGAAATACGCTCTGTGCGAAAAAACTTCTGTGTGAAATCTGTGAAAACAATCTGTGTAAAATCTGTGCGAAATACGCTCTGTGTGAAATCTGTGCGAAATACCCCTT
>JADZFI010000065.1 GCA_020850025.1 Saprospiraceae bacterium | reverse complement strand
TTTTGCCCACTTTTTACACAAAAACACCAATGCACATCTTCTATATGGTTAAAAATTTGATTGTTGCAGTGTCCTTCATGCTGTTGGCCTGCACCCTGCACGCTCAGACCGACCCTACCCTATTTACGGTAAAAGGCCGTCAGGTTCCGGTCTCTGAATTTAAATACATCTATACCAAAACCAATCAGGAGAAGGCCGATTTTTCCGAAAAAAGCCTGAGGGAATACCTGGAACTGTATACCAACTTCAAGCTAAAAGTCCAAAAGGCTCGCGACATGCAATTGGACACGATTGCCTCTCTTAAAAGCGAGCTGGACGGCTACAAAAAACAACTTGCCAAATCCTACCTGGAAGACAAGGAGCTCACTGAAAAGCTCATCAGGGAAGTGTACGACCGGATGTTGCTGGATGTGGATGTGAGCCATATGGTGGTGAATTGCGATCGCAATCGCCCAGCGGCAGATACGCTTAAAGCCTATACCCGCGCTGCCAACTGGATGAAAATGATTCAAAAAGGCGCCGATTTCAATACCATCGCCCGGGATAGCTCTGAAGACAAGTTCATTAAGGAAAATGGAGGCAACCTGGGTTTTATCACAGCCATGCTGCCTGATGGTTACTACGAAATTGAACGGGCTATCTACTCTGCTAAAGTGGGCGAGGTGGTAGGTCCGGTACGATCCAATGCAGGTTACCACTTGCTGAGAGTCAATGGTACGCGTCCTGCACGTGGCGACGTAGAAGTAAACCAGATCCTGATTCGCAAAGGCGATACTCCTGAGGCACATCAAAAGAAAAAGATGCGCGCCGACAGCGTTTATGCAGCATTACAGGCTGGAGAAAAATGGGAAACCGTTTGCCAGAAATTTTCTGAAGACAAAGCCACAGCACCCAAAGGCGGATATCTGGGCTTTTTTGGCATCAACCGCTACCAAAAGGCGTTTGAAGATGCAGCCTTTGGTCTGCAGAACGATGGCGACTACAGCAAACCTGTAGAAACCACCATTGGATTCCACATCATTCAGCGGAAAAGCCGCCGCCCCATCGGCACGTTCGAACAACTTAAAAGAGGCCTGACCGAACGCGTTAAACGCGATAGCCGAAGCGAGGTGGCCAAACAGTCCATGATCTCCCGCATTAAAAAAGAAGGTCAGTATGTAGAATATCCGAATGTGCTGGCAACCTGGTCGGCCAAACAGGCAGATACCGTTTTCCACACCTTCAAATGGAAGCCGGACCCAGCCAAACCGCAGGATGTACTGTTTAGCTACGGAAGCGACCGGAAATTTACGGTAGCAGACTTTGAAGATTACTGCCAGCGTTCCGGACGCGAACGTATGCGCGGCGCAGGCTATCCACTTCAGGAAACCATCAACAAACTTTACAAAGCCTGGGGTGATGAAACCGCCCTTTCGTTCGAAGAAAGCCAACTGGATAAAAAGTACCCGGAATTCAAATCTCTGATGCGCGAATACGAAGAGGGAATTCTCCTGTTCGAAGCACTCAAACAAAACGTTTGGGATCGCGCCAATACCGATACCCTGGGCTTGCAGAAGTATTATGAGGAAGAATTGAAAATGAAATACATGTGGAAAGAAAGAGCACGCGTGACTTTCTACACCCTCAAAACCGACGATCCCAAGGTCATCACAAAAGTGCGGGAAATGGCGGCTAAAAAACCTGCTGCCGATGTGCTGAAGAAATTCAATAAAAAAGGAAAGCCGGAGGTACTTTCCGTGATGGAAAAACTCTACGAAAAAGATAAAAACAAGGATCTGGGCACTCTTTGGAAATCCGGCGACATGACCGAAACCAAAACGGATGCCGGTACCAAAACCGCCTCTTTCATGAAGATTGAGGAGTTGGTTCCTCCAGCGCCAAAGCAGCTCTCCGAAGCTCGCGGATATGCCGTAGCCGATTACCAGGACTACCTGGAGAAAAAATGGATACAGGATCTCCGCAAAGAGTACACCGTAGTCATAGACGAAGGCGTACTGAAGTCGCTCATCAAAAAATAGGCAACCCGATTTTTGAGTATAGCTTTTTGCAGGGCTTCACCGGCGCAGGACAGACAACCATCTATTTGTCTTTTCCTTCAGGCAGGTGAAGCCCTGTATTTTTTATATCTTCTTCCAAAAACAGATGAACAAAAACAGCGGGCATTTTCTACATTTGCCCCATGTCTGATATTGTATTCTCACTCATTGAACAGGAACTCGACCGCCAGAGGCGTGGAGTTGAACTGATTGCTTCTGAAAATTTCACAAGCCAAGCCGTGCTGGACGCCATGGGCTCCTGCCTCACCAATAAATATGCCGAGGGCTATCCCGCAAAACGATATTACGGCGGATGCGAAATCGTTGATCAGATTGAAACACTTGCCATTGAGCGGTTAAAAAACCTGTTCGGCGCTGAATATGCCAATGTGCAGCCCCACTCGGGAGCACAGGCCAATGCAGCCGTTTTTCTAGCCTGTCTCCAACCCGGCGACAAAATCCTGGGATTTGATCTGGCACATGGAGGTCACCTGTCGCATGGATCACCGGTCAATTACTCCGGCAAGGTGTACAACCCGGTTTTCTACGGTGTTGAGCCCGACACCGGGCGCATCGACATGGATAAAGTGGAAGCCATTGCACTGGCAGAAAAACCCAGACTCATCATTTGCGGAGCCTCTGCCTATGCCCGCGATTGGGACTATGCACGATTCCGTAAAATTGCGGATGCCGTGGGCGCCCTTCTGCTGGCAGACATTGCACACCCGGCAGGCCTGATCGCAGCCA
>JADZFI010000064.1 GCA_020850025.1 Saprospiraceae bacterium | reverse complement strand
ATTTCACCGGAATGGTGCGCGACAAAATGCGCCGGAAAATGTCGAAATCCCTCGGCAACTCTCCGGATGCGCTCAAACTGCTCGAAGATTACGGCGCCGACGGCGTACGCTATGGCCTCATGTCGAGCGCAGCTGCCGGTGGCGATATTCTGTTTGACGACAAGCTGTGTGAAAACGGTCGCAATTTCTGCAACAAACTTTGGAATGCGCTCCGCCTGATCAAAGGCTGGAATGTGACCGAAACAGTGGAAAGTGAAGAAGTAGCCCGCAAAAACGCTTTGGCGGTACAATGGCTGGAGGGTAAGTTCAACCAGGTTCTCACTCAGGTAGAGTCGGACTTTAACCAATTCAGGCTGAGCGAAGCCCTTTTGGGACTCTATACCTTTATCTGGGACGACTTCTGTTCCTGGTATTTGGAAATGATCAAGCCAGGATACGAACAGCCCATCGATCGGCCTACTTATGAGGCCACGCTGGATATCTTCTCGAAGATAATGGTGGCGCTTCATCCGTTTATGCCATTTGTAACCGAAGAAATCTGGCATCAGCTCCGCGACCGTCAGGCGGGCGACGATTGCTGCGCGCAGCGGTATCCGGCCTCCGGCGCTTCCGATGAGGCTATGATCGCCAAGGTGGAAGCAGCTAAAAATATCATCACAGGTATTCGCGATATCCGCAACCAGAACCAGGTTAAACCGCGTGACCCGCTTGCTGTCATTGTTCAGGATAGCGCTACTGCACAGGCCATTTTTGCACAAACAGGAGTGCGGGAAATGCTGGTGAAGATGGCGATTTTGGAATCGCTCGATTTGTCTGCCACCGAGCCTGAAAATGCCAAGAGTTTCATCTCCGGCACAGATAAGTATTACGTTATCCTGAATCAAACCATAGATGTGGAAGCAGAGCGCAAAAAGCTCTCGGATGAACTCGAATATCAGCGCGGTTTTATTCGTTCTGTTGAAACCAAGTTGTCGAATGAACGTTTCGTAAGCGGAGCTCCTGCGCAGGTAGTGGAAAATGAACGCAAAAAACTTGCGGACGGTCTGGCGAGGGTTCAAATTCTGGAGGACAGTCTGTCTAAATTACAATAACGGCCCCCTCTTGGCACAACCATGAAAGGCAAATCTATCATCTGGATGTTGACGGGCTTTCTTTGGGCAGGTTGCGCCAAGGAGGTAGTGATTGATTTGCCTGAAGAATCCACCAAATTGGTGGCAGTGTGCCATTTCACGGAAGGTGAAAATTTCAAGGCCAGGATTACCCTGAGTAAGCCGGTGAACGATGGTAGCAAGACCGAATATTTGCGAAAGGATGTAGATGCTACGCTTTCTATAAATGGTCAGTTTTGGGATCGCCTGATCCCGGATACTACGATTACCAGTAAAATTACTTACTGGAAAAGTAATAAAAACCAGCGTGCAGAACAAGGCGTCCGGTACACCTTCAGCGTGCGGGTACCTGGCTATCCACCTATACAATCATCCAGCTCAATACCTGACCTTATTCAGCCGGAGCCGGTTGTTGTTGATCCTGAAAAAATGCGGGTCGTGCCGGTGGCAAACGGAATGAGCGAATTAAGGGTTCCGCTATCGCTGATCTTGCCTGCACTTCCATCGGAAGGCCGGTATTTCGCTTTCAATCTAACTCATGAAAAGGATGTTTATGAGTCGTTGAATCCGCCGATTATTGACTTTACAGAGCAGGGGCAAACCAATTTTTTAACCGATGGGCGCACCTTTTCCTTGTTGCATGACATCCCGGAGCCGGTGGTGTTGGTCAATGAGAACTTTTGGGCGGATGGCAGAAAAACCCTGGAACTAATAGCCAGAATTCCATTTGATCCTCAGAAGGAGCGTCCAAAACGTATTTTCCTGGAATGGCGTCGGCTTTCTGAAGAGTTTTACCGGTATCACCTCTCTCTGTCTCGTCAAAGCAGTAGTCTTCCATTGAGCGAACCGGATGCTGTGTTTAATAACATTATTGGGGGATATGGAAACTTCTCCGGTTATGCCGTTTCATCAGATACTATACCATTGCCAGGCTTTTAAGGCAAGTGAGGTTGACGTCTGATTTAATGATTTTTTGTTCTTTTTCCGTCAATTTTTGTCGCATTATATAGGGAAAGCCATACAGTCTGCCTATTTTTGCGCCGCATTTTGCATTATTGTCTTACATCAATGCTCTGTGGTTAAACAGAGTTCAACAGCCTTAACAAATGAGCAAAATAACAGTCGTTGGCGCCGGTAATGTAGGCGCAACCTGCGCTAATGTTTTAGCGCATGCGGATATTGTTAATGAGGTGGTACTCATTGATATCCAAGGAAATATGGCCAAGGGCAAAGCTTTGGATATGTGGCAGCAAGCACCGGTGGATGGTTACTCCACTCGTGTTGTCGGTGGGGATGATTATGCCCTGACTGCCGGTTCCGACATTGTGGTCATCACCGCTGGTATTCCTCGAAAGCCTGGTATGAGCCGCGATGATCTGATTTCCACCAATGCCAAAATCGTGGTTTCGGTAACTCAGAACATCCTCAAGTACACCAAAAACCCGATCATCATTGTAGTGTCCAATCCGCTCGACGTGATGACGTACGCCTGCTGGAAAGCCTCCGGTTTGTCAGACAAGCGCGTTATCGGTATGGCGGGCGTGCTGGATACGGCGCGCTACCGTGCCTTCCTGGCCGAAGCACTGGATGTATCTCCAAAAGACATTCAGGCTATGCTTATGGGTGGACACGGCGATACCATGGTGCCACTGCCACGTTACACCACCGTTAGTGGTATCCCTGTAACGGAAATGATCAAAAAGGATAAACTGGATGCCATCATCGAGCGCACCAAGGTAGGTGGCGGTGAATTGGTTAACCTGATGGGCACTTCCGCCTGGTACGCTCCGGGTGCAGCAGCTGCCCAAATGGCCATTTCCATCCTTAAAGATGAAAAGAGAATTTATCCATGCTGTGTACGTCTGAATGGCCAATACAAGCTCAAGGATATTTTCGTTGGTGCTCCGGTTAAACTGGGCAAAAAAGGCGTCCAGGAAATTGTAAAGCTCCGTCTGAAAAAGGACGAGTTGGAACTTCTGCAAAAATCTGCAGCTGCCGTTAAGGAGGTTGCTGATGCGCTGGATGGAATGAAACTTATCTAACGATTCCGAATAAACCACCTGCCGGCCTGCAATTTTAGGTCGGCAGGTGGCTCTCCCTCTTCCTAGCTCAGAAACAGCATATACCCCGCATGCAAGCACCCTCCTTCTGGAACGAAATGGTTTCCGCCTCCTCAGGCGAAACTCTTGCCGAAATGGCTGATAAACAGCCGGTAATGTTGGTGTTTCTTCGCTTCTTCGGTTGCTCTTTTTGTCGGGAAGCCATTAGTGATGTTGCCAAACGCCGCAAAAAATTTGAAGCCAGCGGGTTTAGGGTGGTGTTTGTACATATGGCTCCAAATGCGTCTGTGGCAGAAAAATTCTTCAAAAAGTATAAGCTGTTCCCGGTAGACCATATTTCCGATCCGGAAAAGCAGTTT
>JADZFI010000063.1 GCA_020850025.1 Saprospiraceae bacterium | reverse complement strand
GCGGCAGGGGGATTTCGTCCTGTCGCCTGAGCTACCGACGTTAAGAGGCTACGCCCCGGGGCGCTGCGCCTGGGATAACAAAAAGTCTGAATTACCATACTCACGCTCATTTTGGGGGGTACATCCCAGGGGTAGTAAAATTTACATTTTACCGTATATTTAGGTGTTAAAACAGGCAATGTAATGATCGAAACACAACGCTTACTGCTAAAGCCGCTTACCGGCGAGGAGTTGGAGTTATATGCCCAAAACGATGGTTCCCTGGAAAAACGGCTGGGCTTGATGCCGTCGGAAAGGCAAATTTCTCCAGAATTGAAGGAAGCACTGGAAGAAACCATTCTGCCGGGCGTACGGGCAGTAACCGCAAAAACAGACCCGACCAATGCGGCTTCTCTGGAAGTATTGAAAAAGAACGGTTTCCAAAAAACGGCAGAGGCGGAGGATTTTATTCACTGGATTTTTAGGTTGGAGGGGGTTTAGATGCCTTCTTCCAACATCCACAACGCTCTACTACCATGCAAAAAACAGTTTTTATTTTCCTCTTACTTTCTTTCACTATGGCCTGTAAAACAGCCCAAAACTGCGAAGAATGCCCCCATGCGGATTGTATTTGCACCGAGCAATACGACCCTGTCTGCGGCTGCAATGGCAAAACATACGGCAACGACTGTATGGCACGTTGCGCAGGTATTACCCATTATACCAAAGGAGAATGCCCTAACAAACCATTTAATCTATCGTTGAACGGCACTTCCTGGCACTTAGTAACCTTCGCCGTGGAACCCAACCCGAAGGCGGTTCCAAATGAGGTGCACATCACTATCGTATTTGACCAGGCGCGCATTAGCGGGAATGGCGGTTGCAACCAGTATGGCAGTGCTTATACCACAGGTCAGCAAAGCAGCCTGGCTGTTTCGGATATTGTAAGCACCAAAATGTATTGCGATAATACCATGACCTGGGAAACCAAGTACTTCCAAATGCTTAAAGAAAGTCGCTTTTATCGCATGGAAGTCGACACGCTGGAAATCGACTGCGGCGACATGGGCGTATTAGTCTTTAAAAAAGGTTGACCCTGACCTTTTATTCCCCTTGGAGCGCCACGGAAAGGATATGCGCTAAAGTGCCTACCTTGAGGCCGCTCCAATATGAAAAAACACATCGCACTCGTCCTCTCCGGTGGCGGCGCACGCGGACTCGCGCACATCGGCGTTATTGAAGAACTGGAAGCCCGTGGATACTCCATTCATGCCGTGGCGGGCACGTCCATGGGCGCTTTGGTGGGCGGCATCTATGCTGCCGGAAAACTGCCGGAGCTGAAACAATGGTTCCTTGATATGGACATCCTGGAGCTGCTCCAATTGGTGGATTTTACGTTCAGCCCCCACGGATTCATCAAGGCCGACAAGGTGTTCAACATCCTGAAAGAGATCATCCCGGATGCCGGCATTGACCGGTTGAACATCCCTTATTCGGCCACTGCGTATGACCTGGCAAAAGATGAAGAGGTGGTATACCGGGAAGGCAGCCTTTTTCATGCCATCCGGGCTTCTGTGGCCATTCCGAGCGTGTTAACCCCGGTAAAAAAAGGCAATTCCGTGTTGGTGGACGGCGGCGTGGTGAACAACCTGCCCCTGAGCAATATCACCCGCCAAGAGAACGACCTGCTTGTGGCCGTGCATGTGAACGCGCGCGTGCCGGTGCTGGAACTCCCCGTTGAGCGTTCAGAGCTGAATGATATCCCGGCATTCCAAAAGGTACAGACCTATTTGAACCAGTTGTTTCAGGGGAAAAACAACAAGAAAAACAACGACCTGAACTATTTTGAGTTCATCGAAATGAACTTCGATGCCATGCGCGACCGGATGGTGCACATGGCCCTGCAACAGCACCCGGCAGATGTGCTGATTGAAATATCACGCGATACCTGCGGCACTTTCGATTTCTATAAAACCGCAGCTTTGGTGGAAACAGGGAGACTGGCCGCCAAACAGAAACTGGATGCAATCGGACTTTGATTAGGGATGTTGTCGGCCAGACGTCTATCCGGGAATATTTTCCGGCCTGGCTTTCTGTATTTTTTTCAACACAGTACCTTTGGCCGACTCCTATTCCCTGTTTTCATGCGAAGCATCCATGTTTTACTCATTACCTGTTGCCTTTTTGGGGGTATCGGGCTTTTTGCCCAGCAACAGGGTGTTGAATGGCTGACCACACAACACGGGTTATCGCAGGGGTATATCAGGTGTTTGCTTCAGGATAAAGATGGTTTTCTCTGGTTCGGCACTAAAAACGGACTCAACAGGTACGATGGTTACCGGTTCGATGTGTTCACCAGCGATCCTTTTGATACGCACAGCCTTTTTGATGATTTCATCAACAATATCTCCGAGCACGACGATTTCATAATCGTCTGCACACAGTCTTCGGGCATTAATTTGCTGCATAAAAAAACAAGACAATTATACCGGATTGACAACAGCCTGATCAATCCCAATCACCCTTCAGTGCTATTGAGCCTTTATTCTTGTCATGCAGATGCTTATGGCGAGCTCTGGGCATTACTGGGCGATCCGCAAAACAGCATCAATCTGTACAAAATATCGCTTCCCGCCGGTTTTTGGGAACATCCGGAGCGTTTTCCAAATTATCAAAAAGAACTCAAGGTGCTCCGATTCCCGGAACACATGCGAGACGACCCGGTCATGTCTCTGGATCGCAAAACCCTTTATGCCCGAACTACCACCTCAAGATTGGTTCAAATTGATGTCAAAACCAATCAGTGGTCCGACATGTTGCAACTTTCTGCCAGCTTTCCGGGAGATAACAAAATGGTGCTGGATCCTGCGGGCGAACTCTGGTTTTCCAACAAAATTGACGAATTTCAAAGGGAGTTGTTTCGGATGAAACCGGGCGCAGGAAATGAGGTAGCACACATACCGTCGTCTCCAAACCTTCAGAAGATCATGTTTGTGAGTGATCAATACCTGTGGACGGATCAATTCTACAACATAAATCTATATCAGCTAAACGCCTCCCGTGAATTCGACTTCAAGCAGCCCCTGATCCCCAATATCCCGGTAACGCCCAACACCTGCGGTGCGCTGGTAGACAAATCCGGCGTGAGCTGGATTGGTACCAATGGGCTGGGGATTATGAAGATCAATGCCCGCTCCAATCACTTTCGGCACCTGTTTCCCGGCATGAGTGTGTCGACCTCCGTTTTTTTGGATCAGCAGGGAAGCATTCATACCCTGAACAACCTGCCGGGTTTATTATATCATCCAGGAAAATCAGGTGCGCCCCGGCCTCCCTACTGGAATGCCATTCAAACCTGGCCTCCCTGGCTGCGCATCCGTCAGGAGCCCAACGGTACCTATTGGGTGGTGGGCATTACCAAAAATCCTTTTCTACTTTCTGTCCTGAAACAGGAACCTGGCGGAAAATCTAACCTCTACACCTTGCCCTCCGCTTCCGTACAGTACAATGAGGAATTCGCTACTTTCTGGGACGAGCAGGGGCAGCTCTGGATTGGGTTGGATGAGCAACTGATTCGATTCAATCCTCAAACCGGGCAATTTGACCGATACACCTACACGGAGCAATTACAGGAAGCGAAATACGTCACTTCCGTTACCAAAACGGCCAACGGAAGCTTCTGGATCGGCCGGGACATCGGGCTGGTGCAGGCCATCCCTGAAAATAGCGGATATGCGTTTAAAGTGCACAAAAGCGACCCTAATAACCGCAATTCACTTAGCAACAACAACATTGCTTCCCTGCTCACCGACCCCGTCGATCCCCACATTCTCTGGATTGGTACCAAGGGTGGAGGCCTGAACCGCCTCGACACCCGAACCATGCAGTTCACCCACTTCACCACCCGTAACGGGCTCCCCAACGATGTCATTTACGGCATTCTGCCCGACGAGCGCAATCGGCTTTGGATGAGTTCCAACAAGGGCCTGATCTGCTATGATCCCGGCTCAGGGGACATTAAGAATTACACCAAAGAGGATGGGCTGCAGGACAACGAGTTCAATACCTATGCTTATGGAAAAGGTCCGGACGGCGCTCTTATGTTTGGAGGTGTCAATGGCCTGACGGTTTTTTACCCCCGGCAATTGAAGGAAGACACACTCCCGCCCAAAACCGTCATTACCCGCTTGCGGGTGAACAATCAGGATATATCCTGGAAAGACAGCACAGGTATCCTTTCCCAAGGCATTGAATACACCAGCGAGATCACCCTTCCTTTGTCCAGAAACAACCTGGCCCTGGAATTTGTGGCGCTCAATTTTACCTCGCCCAACAAAAACCGTTTCAAATATTATCTGGAAGGGGCAGAGGAGGAATGGGAGCACGAGGGTACTGAGCATGCAGCTTCCTACCTCAACCTGGCCCCCGGAACCTATGTTTTCCGGGTAAAGGGCTCCAACAGCGAAGGCGTTTGGAGCAGGGAAGCCGCTTCGCTGAAGATCAGGGTGCTGCCGCCCTGGTACCGCAGCTGGTGGGCCTGGCTGGCCTATGTGCTCCTGGCTGGTGGCGGCGCTTATGCGTTTTACCGCTACCAGCTGCGTACCAAACTGGAACACGCAGAAGTACAACGCCTGAAAGAGCTCGACACCTTTAAATCGCGCTTCTTCACCAATATTACCCACGAATTCCGCACCCCGCTCACGGTGATCCTGGGCATGACCGACCTGCTGGAGAAAAGCGATAAGGACCAGGAAGGGCAAGCATCCGCGCTGCAACTCATTCGGCGCAACGGACAAAACCTGCTCCGTCTCATCAACGAAATCCTCGACCTGGCCAAACTGGAAAGCAACACCCTGCGCATGGATTACGTGCAGGGCGATGTACTGCCTTACCTCCGGTATATATCAGAAAGCCTGCATTCCCTGGCCAATGTAAAAAATGTGATGCTGCGTGTGGAAAGCGGAGAATCGGCCATCATTATGGATTACGATCCGGACAGGCTTCTGCAAATCATCCACAATCTCTTATCGAACGCCATCAAATTCACACCCGGCGGAGGTAGGGTAGTCCTGCGGGCTGCCGTTATCCCGGCCGCGAAAGGCGCTGAAAAAGCCCTCAGGATTGAGGTGGCTGATACCGGGGTGGGTATTCCGGCGGAAGATTTGCCCCAGGTATTCGAGCGTTTCTTCCAGGCGCAAAATCAGGAACATAACAACGCCGGCGGTACCGGCGTGGGCCTGTCCCTTACCCGCGAACTGGTGCGTGCCATGGGCGGAAACATAACCGTGGAAAGCACCGTAGGCAAAGGCAGTACCTTCACGGTGGTGTTGCCCATTACCCAAAAGGCGCCGGAAGCAACGGAAATAACGCCCAACCTCCAGTCTGTTGCTCAAGCTGAAACAAACGGCAACGCTCCAGCCTTCAGGGCCCCAAAGGCCAGCGCGGAGGCACTTCAATTGCTCATCATTGAAGACAATGCCGATGTGGTGGAATATCTCGCAGACTGCATCGGCGATCGCTATCAGCTGGACTTCGCCTACAATGGCCGGGCCGGCATTGAAAGGGCCCTGGAAACAGTGCCGGATATCATCATCAGCGATGTGATGATGCCTGAAAAAGACGGCT
>JADZFI010000062.1 GCA_020850025.1 Saprospiraceae bacterium | reverse complement strand
GGGAGACGCAGAGGTTTTGATAATCAATGATATACACCTCAGCGTCTCTCCGACTCTGCGGTAGAATTTACTTATGAGACACCCTCACTAAAACCTCACAACCCTGAACCAAGCTGGCGTCCGGCTTCGTACCTTTGCGGTTCCTCCACCACCACTGCCCATGCGTTTTCTGTTTGCTCTTTTGCTGTTTGCCGCTCTTTTTTCTTTCTGCCAAAAAGAAAAATTCACCACTGATCCGGCCGATAAACTGGAGTTCAGTGCGGATACCCTGCGCTTCGACACGGTGTTTACGCAGCTGGGATCGGCTACGCGTTATTTCAAAATTTACAACCGGCACAAAGAGAGCATCCGCATTGGGAAAGTCTATCTGGAAAACGGCGCCAATTCCCGTTTCAACCTGAATATTGACGGCATTAGCGGCGATGCGCAGGAAAACCTGGAAATTGCTCCCAACGACAGCATGTATGTGTTTGCCGAGGTAACCATCAACCCCAACGATCAAAATTCCCCGTTTGTCGTGACAGAAAACGTGGTGTTTGAAACCAACGGAAACCTGCAAACAGTGGTGCTGGAAGCCTTCGGGCAAAACGCCAATTACCTGCCCTCGCGCTTCGGGGCAGGCGGCATTACAGGCTACGGCTGCAATGGCGGCGAATGGGTGTGGGACGATCCCAAACCTTACGTCATTTACGGCGTGGTGATCATTGACTCCTGCACCGTGCGCATTCCTGCAGGCGCGCGGGTGTACGTACATGGAGGACTGGGCAAGTTTGTAGATGAAGACGGCGTGACGCAGCGCTACAACGATGGCTTTCTGGCTTTCACCGGGCAGGGAAAGCTCATTGTGGAAGGCACTCAGGAAAGACCGGTAATCTTTGAAGGCGACCGCCTGGAGGAAGAATTCAAGGAGGAGCCCGGGCAGTGGACCGGCATCTGGCTGCAAAGCAGCAGCTCGGGGCACCGCATAGATCACTGCATTATCCGCAACTCCGTCATTGGCCTGCGCGCGGATTCAGCCGTGGATCTGACCCTGCGCAATACGCAGATCTACAATACAGCAAGCAGTGGCCTGATTGGTTTACATGCCAATATTACGGCCGAAAACTGTCTTTTTCATTCCAATACCGGCTATGGCATCCAGTTGGAATATGGCGGCAATTACAGCTTTGATTACTGCACCGTGGGCAGCTACGGCGTGGACGGCGAGGCCCTGCGCATGGGCAATGCCCTGTGTCTCGATCCCGGCTGTGAAACCTTTGTGGCCAACAAGCTCTCTGCCAAATTCCGCAACTGCATCCTCATGGGCAGCCGGGCCGATCAGATCACCCTCTTCGACCGGCTCGACGACCCCTCGATGTTCGATTACGAGTTGAACAACTGCATCGTGCGGGTAAGGGATCTGATCAAAGACACCGCTTATCCCGACTTCTTCGATCATTGCCAGCCCTGCCTGAATGCCGACGGGCAGGACACCATCTTTGTGGACGTCAACAAGCGCGATTTTCATCTGGATACCCTGGGCTCAATTGCCAATCGCTTTGCGGTACCCTTGCCGGGCATTGACAGAGACCTCGACGGCAAGCAGCGAGATGCCGTTACTCCGGATGCCGGCTGTTACGAAATTGAATTTTAAGCCTCGTTATCCGGCCATTTTTCCCACTTTTGCGTCCGCTTATGAAACGCATCATCGTTGCCATTGACGGGCACTCCTCCTGTGGGAAAAGCACCCTTGCCAAAGCGCTGGCCAAAACCCTGCATTACGCCTATCTCGATACCGGCGCCATGTACCGGGCCGTCACCCTGTATTTCCTGGATCAAAACATTGATTACCAAAACCCCGAAGCGGTAGCCAGGGGTTTGCAGGAGATTGAAATCCATTTTGAACGGATCGACGGGCAGAACCGCACCTTCCTGAACGGCAAAGATGTAGAGTGGGAAATCCGTGAAATGCGGGTCAGCGAGCACGTCAGCCCGGTGTCGGCCATATCGTCTGTGCGGCGGGCTATGGTGGCCCAGCAGCAGGCCATGGGTAAGCGTCGGGGCATTGTGGCCGATGGGCGGGATATCGGAACGGTGGTGTTCCCGGACGCCGAGTTGAAAATTTTCCTCACGGCCGATCCGGATGTGCGCACCAGCAGGCGCCACCTGGAGCTGGCTGCCAAAGGCATTGATGCCGAATGGAACGACATTTACAAGAATCTGCTGGAACGCGACCACATAGATTCCAACCGCGCCGACAGCCCGCTTCGCAAGGCCGACGATGCCGTGGTGATCGACAATACCCTCCTTTCAGAGGAGCAGCAACTGGAAAAAGCGCTGGTGTTGGCGAAAGAAAAAATGCAGTAGCGTTTCGCAAAACGCTACTGCATCATAAAAAGTCTGGTCAATCCAGAACAATTTCTACAGTCCGAATGCCTTCTTGATGTCGGCTACGGCGTCCAGTTTCTCCCAGGTGAAGGTTTCCACCGTTTTGGTTTCAGGCTTTTCACCTTCCAGTCCAATGTTTACCGTTTTCTTTTCAGGAGAGCGGCCGAAGTGGCCATAGGCGGCGGTTTCGGAGAAGATCGGGTTTTTCAGGCCATAGCGGCGCACAATGGCAGCCGGGCGCAGATCGAATACTTCGAGCAGCTTTTCTGCAATTTCCCCGTCAGACAGGCCTTTGATCTTACAGGTGCCGTAGGTGTTGACATATAAGCCCACCGGCTTGGCTACGCCAATGGCATAAGCTACCTGTACGAGCGCCTGTTTGCACATACCACTGGCCACCAGGTTTTTAGCAATGTGGCGGGTGGCATAAGCGGCAGAGCGGTCTACCTTGGAGGGGTCTTTACCGCTGAATGCGCCGCCGCCGTGTGCGCCCTTTCCGCCGTAAGTATCCACAATGATCTTGCGGCCGGTCAGGCCCGTGTCGCCGTGCGGACCGCCGATCACGAATTTGCCCGTTGGGTTGATGAAATATTTCACATCGGAGGTGAAGAGGCGCGCTACCCGGCTTGGGAGGTGCTTTTTCACCCGCGGGATCAGGATTCTCTGCACATCGGCCGCAATTTTGGCCAGCATTTTCTCGTCTGCATCAAAATCATCGTGCTGCGTGGAGATCACGATGGTATCAATTTTTTTCGGTACATGCTTGTCGGAATACTCGATGGTAACCTGGCTTTTGGCGTCCGGGCGCAGGTACTTCATCTGTTTTCCTTCCTTGCGGATGGCTGCCAGCTCGCGCAGCAGCAGGTGCGCCAGATCCAGCGGCAGCGGCATAAAGTTTTCTGTCTCGTCAGTGGCATATCCGAACATCATGCCCTGATCGCCGGCGCCCTGATCTTCTTCTTTCTTGCCCACGTCAACGCCCTGAGCGATGTCGGCGCTTTGCTCGTGAATGGCTGAAAGGATACCGCAGCTTTTGTAATCGAACTGATAATCAGCCTTGGTATAGCCAATGCGCTGAATAGCCTTGCGGGCAGCATCCTGCACGTCCACATAAGCTCGGGAACGCACCTCGCCGGCCACTACCACCAAACCGGTGGTTACCAGCGTTTCGCAGGCTACTTTTGAGTTAGGGTCCTGAGTGAGAAACGCATCAAGGATGGCGTCGCTGATTTGATCGGCTACCTTGTCTGGGTGCCCTTCGGAAACGGATTCTGAGGTAAAGAGATATGCCATTGGTTGTTGACTTACGATTTGCGACTTACGACTTACGACCTGCGATGTACGATTTACGAGGTGCGAATGGGTTGTGAGTGCGGATTTGTGGTGGATGAGGGCTTTTTGGTTGCCCGTGGAATGAAAAGAGCCGCAAAGGTAGGTTTTCCCCCATTTAAAAAGAAAGAAAGCTGAAAACTCCGCAATTGCCCATCCAACGCCGACCTTTGCTGTACGGCTGGACCTTGGACTGTTGGACAATAGACTTTGGACTTGGGCTCGATGAAGCGGTAGTTTTTGCGACCTTCGAAAACAAGTCCAACGTCCAACAGTCCAACGTCCAACAGTCCAACAGTCCAACAGTCCAACAGTCGTATGAACCTTGCCGAACTCCGCCAGCACTACGCGCTGGAATCCCTTTCAGAATCAGATGTACGCCCTGATCCCATGGCGCAGTTTGCGTTTTGGTTTGAGGAAGCACTCCAAAGTCAGCTCCTGGAGCCCAATGCCATGACCCTTGCCACTGCAGCGCCGGATGGTTATCCGAGTGCGCGCACGGTGTTGTTAAAAGGATACGATGAGCTGGGTTTTGTTTTTTTTACCAATTACGAAAGTCGGAAAGGACAGGAGTTGATGCTCAACCCGCGCGCTACCCTGCTTTTCACCTGGCTGGAATTGCAGCGTCAGATCCGCATTGAAGGCAATGTGGAGAAGATCAGTCGCGAAGCTTCTCAGGCGTACTTTCAGAGCAGGCCCCGGGAGAATCAGATTGGCGCCTGGGCGAGTCCGCAGAGCAGCGTGATTGCCGGCCGGGAGGTGCTGGAAATGCGGGAGATGGAAATAGAGGAAAAATTTGCCGGCCTCGACAAACTACCTATGCCTGATTATTGGGGAGGTTATTTGTTGCGTCCGGTAGCCATTGAATTCTGGCAGGGCCGCATGAGCCGCTTACACGACCGCATTTTATACACCCAAAAAGACCAGCAGTGGCGCATCCAGCGACTGGCGCCTTAGTATAGTCCTGGTCAGGACATTTCCCCTTAATCCTCAAATCCAGCCCCAACCG
>JADZFI010000061.1 GCA_020850025.1 Saprospiraceae bacterium | reverse complement strand
CACCAATGCCATTCCGGGACAAAAATGAGAAAAATTATGGTCAGACTGATAACCTATTCAAAGAGCAACCCCTCTGAAAAATCAATTCAAATGCTCCGAGTCGCGGGCAATCACATCATACTCTCCTTTCCAGGCGTACCAGCCAAATAGCAGAAGGCCCAGGATGATGGGTAAAAAGATGGGGATGATGATGTACCAGAACATCTGGGTATCCAGCAAAGGACCTCTTTTCTCACCACTTTCATGGAGCTGCCATCGGTGAAGGCCTTTAAGGTAGTTGTGGTAATGGTGGAGTCGCCGGCCTCATTGAGGGCAACCGCAATACAATACGCCAGCCCCAATCGTTGAACGCTTCGATGCCAACTGTTTTTCGGGTTAGGAGAATGACGCCGAGCGAGAGAAAGAAACCCAGGGTTGCGGTGGTTTGAATAAATGCCGTGAAATAGCCCCGGCGACCCACTGGACTATGCTCTGCCATAAAGGTGGCTGCACCACCGTATTCCCCTCCCAGGGCCAAACCCTGCACAAAGCGCAGGAGCAGGATCAGCACCGGCGCCCACATGCCAATCTGGGCATACCCTGGCACCAGACCAATGGCAAATGTGGAGCCCCCCATCAACAACAGGGTGAGCAAAAAAGTGTATTTTCGGCCGATAACATCACCGATTCGGCCAAATACAAGCGCCCCGAATGGCCTGACCACAAAACCTGCCGCGAAGGTGGCAAGTGCTGCCAGGAATGCCGCTGTGGGATTGTCCTGCGGAAAAAACTGTTTGGCAATGATGACAGCCATGGCGCCATAGATGTAAAAATCGTACCACTCAATGAGTGTGCCTACCGACGATGCCGTGATTACCTTCATCAACCCTTTGGGCTCCATGCCCTCTTGCGTTGTAGATGAGTTGGTCATAAAGTCAGAAATGATTTAATTTTGAATGTTGTCAACGGAGCTAAAGCCTCTTTACGAACCGGAACGATACAAATGCATATAGCTATTTGCATATATTGCTTTTTTGGCAAATTTTTTTCACCCCAAAAGCAAATAAAGTTTCTCGAAAGACGAATCCGGCCGCGAATTATAGCTCTTATTCTGAATTGACTGACATTTTTTGCGTTTTTAAATTTTAATTCCGAGCAATCATAGCCGGGTCAAAACGCCAAAAAAAGAAGGGACGACCAAGACAAATGGCCATTCCTTCAAAATTTCATCTCAAATTCAACCGGCTACACTACCCTATTCCAATACTTACTTTGAAGCCGGGTTATTCCGGCACTACGTTGGTTAAAACTTCCAGAATTTTGTAGTATTCCTCGGTTTTCAGAGAGTAGTTGCTGTTTTTTCCGTCGCGCCGCACCTGCACCACCCCCCTGTCTTTGAGTATGCGTAAATGATGACTGGCTACCGCTTGCTCAATGCCCAGTTTCTCGTAAAGTTCGGTGACATTCATGGTCTTGTTTTGTTGCAACAGTTCAATGATCAGCAACCTGTGTGGATGTGCCACTGCCCGGAGCACTTCAGTGGCTGTTTCGAGAAAAGGGAATGAGTATGGCATTTCAGCAGACATGGTTTCAGGTAAAGTTAGGACTTGACATCTATATACTTCGTCAATTCTGATTTAAAACATAAAATTATATAATTAGATTAATAAGTGCCGTCTAAATTATTGCTCAGGACTTAATATCCGGCTTTTTTTTTCCAGGCTTCTACCAGCATCAAAACTTCATTGTAATTCAGCATTCCCGACTCAATCCCTTGCGCTTTAAGGTAAGAATCATAAACCTGATACCGTAATTCGGGCGCCAGCTCCTGGTATTTTGCGTGCTGCTTCCTGATAGCTGCCTCATCAGCCAGGATCCCTTCGGGGATTTTCGGCAGAAATTCATTTCGGAATGTTTCAGGGTTTTGTCGCCTGCAAGCCCTCGCAAGATCACCCCAATAGTCGAGTCTGGCACAATAAGCCATGTAAGTATTGGAGTGATCTGCGAGGGACACATAAGCGATAAAATTGCACACTCCTTCATCGCCAAATCCATACGCATGTCCCATTTCGTGTGCCATAGCCGGCAATATCCTTAGAGGGTGCATGCCTGATTCGAGATTTCCTTCTCCTGCCCATGGCCAATAGATGCCTGAGGCGCCAAAGGAAAACAGGGTACCCTGGGGTTGGATCATTCGGGTTCTTACCCTGCTATCTGCCGGGAAACCCTGTTTATGAAGCCAGGTTTGCACAGCAAGCCGAACTGTATCTTCGGCAAATGATGGCCAAAGATTCCGGTCCTCCAGCGGCATTGTATCCACTCCTGCCAGCTGGCACCTTAATTGCCCAAGCATCCTGGTTTCGCGATTCAGAGCTGTCCAAAGCTGTGAAGAATCCAGTGGTACCGGATGGAAATTCAATTGTTCATGCAAAGGCGTACGAGCATAGTTGAATCCCCAAAGCCAAAAAAAGCATCCAATCACCACGCCGGAAAATCTCAATACTCTTCCTGTCCAATACCTTCCATGAACCTTCCAGGTTACTCT
>JADZFI010000060.1 GCA_020850025.1 Saprospiraceae bacterium | reverse complement strand
TTTTACCGTAGTGAGTCATCAACTCTTCGATTTGCTGATGGGTGTATTTGATAAAGCTGGCCCACTTTTCCGGGTATTTTTGAATGGAGTAATTGCAATTCCGGTCGCTGGCCGGGAATTTGGACCACCAGTACTCATCTGAATGCCAATCGGGTTTGGAGAAATAAGCCCCTGTCCAGAGGCCCTCTTTTCGAAATGCCTGAAATATTTCCTTGGCCACATTGCTTCGCGGATGATCGCGGAATGGGCTTTGAGTGCCGGTGATCTTATAGTCGGTGGTTTTGGTATCGAACATGCAAAAACCATCGTGGTGTTTGGTGGTAAATACCACGTATTTCATGCCTGCATCCCTGGCAGCAGCAGCCCATTTTTCCGGATCAAACTGAACCGGATTGAAGGTTTTGGGCAAGTTTTCATAGGCCGTTACATAATCCTGATAGTTATCTGCCACCCCCGGTTTGCGGGCTCCGGTGGCCCAGGAGAGATCTTCCGGACAGATGCTCCAGCTTTCTACTATGCCCCACTGACTGTAAGCGCCCCAGTGCATGAGCAGGCCGAATTTCAGGTCTTTCCAGTCTTCCAGTCGTTGCTGAATGCCCGGCTCGGGGTCAGGGAAATAGGTTTGGTGCTGTGCACCCAGTTGTTGGGAGCTGAGGCAGAAGCTCAGCACGCCAGCCAGAAGGTAGCTAAAGGAGGTTTTCTTGTTCATAAGGATGGATGTTGAATGCACAAAGGTCAGAAGTTTAGGGATCTTCCCTGTTCAACAATATGACGAAACTTTTTTCAGACCTCAGTCAGGGTAAATACCAGGTTTGCGTGTCACAGGAGTAACAAGAACATTTTACCATCAACACAATTATTTCTGCTATGAAATCATGGATGACTTTGGCCTTTACAGGCCTGTTTTTAGCAAACCTCGCAGCACAGTCGGAGCAAACGCTATTTCAAAAGGCAAAAATACGCGGCGGGTTCGGCGGACCGATATTTTCTTACGGTCAGGTGAAGGGTAATCACGGATTTGGCGCGGGCGGTGGCGGCGGACTGGTGATCAATCAAGCCATGATCGGGGCTTTTGGCCAGGGAGAGATGTTTACCATCCCGAAAGCAGACGGTATTGACGGCGCCATTGCCCTGGGTTATGGCGGTCTTTGGCTGGGCTACTCAGTGCCCACCCAAAAAGCGATCCACGGATTTGCCTCTATGAAAGTGGGCGTTGGCGGCGTAGGCGTAACCAACCGCTACGATTGGTGGGATGAGGATGATCTGGATTTCAATGATTACGACCGCGCGGTACTGGTATTAATGCCTGAAGTCGGCGTAGAACTGAATCTGTTCCACTGGATGCGACTGGCCGGCACCGTTGGTTACCGGTTTGTAGACGGCTTCGAAGGCGGGCTTGGATTGGGAAAAAAGGATCTTAACGCCCCGGTATTTGGGCTCACCATGCGCTTTGGCTGGTTCGGGCACAAGGAAGGATGACGCGGATTTTTAGTCGGATTCCGCAGATTTGGGAACGCGGAATCCGACTAAAAATCCGTGGCATCCTCAAATATGTTTGGCTCCGAACTTGATCTCTTCTACTACTTCAGGATTAAGCAGGGTGGAAATATCGCCGAGGTTAGAGGTGTCGCCTTCGGCAATTTTGCGGAGAATACGGCGCATGATTTTTCCGGACCGTGTTTTAGGCAGTCCGGGCACGATTTGGATGACGTCGGGTTTGGCGATGGGGCCAATTTCTTTGGTCACCACATCCAGCACCTCTTTGCGGAAATCTTCCGTGTGTTCTACGATGTGGTTGGTGATCACGTAGGCATAAATGCCTTGTCCTTTTATGTCGTGCGGATAGCCTACCACAGCGCTTTCCACAATGTTTTCGTGGTTATTGATGGCATCTTCCACCTCTGCTGTGCCGATGCGGTGTCCGCTTACATTGATGACATCGTCTACCCGGCCAATGATCCGGTAATAGCCATCATGATCCCGGCGGGCGCCGTCGCCAGTGAAATAGAGGTTTTTAAAAGCCGCAAAATAATTCTGACGGCAGCGTTCATGATCGCCCCAGGTAGTGCGGAGGATGCTCGGCCAGGGGAATTTGATACAAAGCAACCCTTCCACATCGTTGCCGTGCAGTTCCTTCCCGTTGGAATCCACCAGAATGGGTTGAACGCCAGGCAATGGCAGCGTTGCAAAACAGGGCTTGGTAGGCGTAATGCCTGCAATGGGCGTGATGAGCATTCCGCCTGTTTCTGTTTGCCACCAGGTATCAACAATCGGGCAGCGTTTTTTGCCGATGCGTTCGTTGTACCAGTTCCAGGCCTCCTCATTGATTGGTTCGCCAACGGTACCGAGTACTTTGAGCGATGGCATTCGGCGGTTTTTGACAAAACGGTCGCCGGCAGCCATCAGGGCCCGGATGGCCGTTGGGGCGGTGTAGAAAATATTGACTTTATGGCGTTTGATGACGTCCCAAAAACGACCAGCGTCTGGGAAGGTGGGTACCCCTTCAAACATCAGACTGGTAGCGCCGGATAACAGGGGGCCATAAATGATATAAGAGTGACCGGTA
>JADZFI010000059.1 GCA_020850025.1 Saprospiraceae bacterium | reverse complement strand
TTTCTGCATCCTGTAGCCGTGCTGGGCGGTTTTAACATATATCCTTGGCGGATTGCTCTGGCGGAACCACCAGCTTTCGGAGGCGGTTTGACCGCCGTCGCCGCCGTAGAAATTGGAGACTTCCAGCATGCCGGCCACTTTCCCGGTCTTTTTGTCGGTGAGGATGAGGGTTTGTTTGCCGAACCAGAATTCTTCCGTTCCAATCAGCAGCGCATCCAGGGTTTCATTGAAGGAATAACGGCCTAATTGTCGGAACTGAGCATCGCCTGCATCGAAATGCAGCTGCGCGAATTGGGCGCTGTCCAGACTCGCCCGCAGCAGAGTGTCCGAAATAGCAGGTCCGTCTCCTGCCTCGGAAATGAAAAAATGGAGGGTGTCAGGCGGCAGGGCTGATTCCGCAAACTGTGCCGACAGTAAATTAACGGATGGGGGGGCTGTTTCGGGTGGCGTATCCCCGCAAAAGCCACAGATGCCGAACAAGGCACTGCAAATCAACCCTAAAAGAATGGTGTGTTTCATGAGTTTTCCATTAGTGGCGCATTCCATTAATCTGCTCCAGCACCCTGCGCAAATTTAATCAGTATGTCGGACTTCGGACGGTTGGACATTGGACATTGGATATTGGACGGTTGGACATTGGATATTGATTTACCTTGCGTGCCGGAATCAAGGTCCCTTGTGGAACACTTTCCTGCTTAATGACTGCAACATCATGACTGAGCCCTTCACAACTCTTTCTTTTTTTCGTTTTTCCACGCTGCAAAACCGCATTTGGGCTTTTGGTCAGATGCAGTTTGCCCATCCGCATTTTCGCAAAGTGCCGGGGCTGCGTTTTTATAAACTGATGGGGAGTGGCAGGGAACAGGGCTTTAATCCGTTCCCGGATTGGGGGGTGTACGCGCAGCTGGCAGTTTGGGAAAATGAGGCTGCGGCAGATCATTTTTTCGCCCAGGCCGACATTTTTCAACGCTATAAAGCGCACGCTGCAGAGCATTGGGTGCTTTACCTGCGCCCGGTGAAGGCTAAGGGACTGTGGTCCGGACAAAATCCTTTCGAACCTTATCAGCAACCGGAGGCCGGCAACCCGCTGCTTGCGGTGATTACCCGTGCAACCATCAGAAAACGCCGGCTGATCAATTTCTGGCGATACGTTCCGGTATCCGAACGACCGGTTTCTGAGGCCGCCGGATTGATTTTTACCAAAGGAATCGGCGAAGCGCCGCTGTTGCAGATGGCAACTTTCAGTGTGTGGGAAAATGAGGCGGCATTGCATCAATTCGCCTATCAAAGCCCGGAGCACATAGGCGCCATCCAGAGAACCCGGCAGCTCAACTGGTACAAGGAAGAAATGTTTGCCCGCTTCCAGCCGTTCCGCTCGCTGGGTACCTGGGGCGGCCGCAATCCGCTGGAAGGACGCTTGTCCTCAACGGGTGATCCTGCGCAGTAAAGCCCCCAGAAAAGTGATCTGCGGGAACCCGACTATGATGCGCAGGTCCTCCGGAATAGTGCTTTCATCGTCCAGAAAAGCAAATATCTGCTGAATGCTGTTTTTCCGGTACATGGTGTGAAACAGCGCCGGGCCGGTTTGATTCTGGCGGTTCAATACATCTAGAAAGAGGGAGTCGTAAAGCCGGAATTTGGGAGAAATGATCCCTTTGCCCGGCGCCTGTTGGGTTTTCAGGTTCCGGACTACTTTGCGGGCGTTTTTTTCACAATTTTTAAAAGAATAACCGCTCGACGGTTTTACCCAGCCGCCTCCGGTGCCTATGCGCAGGTAGTTGCCGGAAGAATATTGCTCAAACGGAAAATCTGTCATGGGAATAATGCCCTTTTCCGTTTCCGTTATCTCAAACTGTTTCAAGCCCAAAATCTCTTCCATGTACCGCTGCAGCATGGTATCGTAGTCGCTCTCCTGCAACAACTCCGGGGTAAACAGCGTGAATTCCACCAGCGCCTCCCGACGGTTCAGGGGCAGTACATAAGTGAAGCTGGTGCTATTGTTCCACAACAACCGGTAATCCATCATGGTGAACCGGTTGGGCTCAAAGAAATCTTCCGGCGTTTTTACCCACCACCCTTTGAAATGCTGAAGCAGGCGCGTGCATGGGTCGGCTTTGGCAAAAAACGGCTCCGGAATCCGGCTGTCAAAAACGTACTCTGCCATATGCTCCCCCTGGGAGGTGTGTATTTTCAGCGGGGAACCCTTCTCCACCTCCAGCACTTCTTCCTGCAACCAGGTAACGCCCGGGTGTTTGCCCAGGGTTTGTTTGGCATGCCGGTAGAAGTCCAGGCCCCTGAGCATTTTATACCGGTACGGATGCAGTTTCAGCGGAATGGTATCTCCGCAGGCATGAAAGCTGCCTTCCGACCAATGGTTCAGGATCAGGGAATCCCACAAACCTTCTCCTCTTTCCCAGTAACACCAGGTCCGATCGTTTTGATCCTTGGCATCTTTGTCGAGGATCAGGATCTTTTTTTTGGCAAAAAACGGGTCATTTTGCATGGCAAGCGCCAGATGCAAACCAGCCGCTCCTGCCCCAATGATGGCGTAATCAAACATGTTGTAGGAAAAAGAAGATGCCAAAGAAAACAACTTGCGACGCAAAATGATGCAAAGGCAGGCTGCTTTCTTTCTCCGGCACTTCCTGCCTCACGAGATACTGCAGCAGCCAGGCCAGCACGAACCAGGAAACAAAGTTTTGCAGCGGGGCATACCCGATGTCCCAGTGCCAGAAATCGAACACAGGCGCCAGGGGTTCAATCAGAAAGTCGAGCGCTACCATCATGGTGGCGCCAAGCAAAGCAGCAAAATGCGGGTTTGCAGTCAGCTTGCGACTCAGGTAGGCCGTAGAAAAGGTCAATACCACCCAGTTGATGCCAATGGTTAACGGAACCCCCAGCACTTTGGGTCCCAGATTGTTGCCATAATGGTAATCGCCGAAAAAGAGTCCGTAGTTTACCCCAAGGGCCTCAGCCGTAAAGCCGGCCAGGAAAGCCACCGACCAGATGGCCACGCTTTTCCAGCCGTTTTTGGGCGGAAAATTCCAGTATAACAGCGCCGCTCCCATAAGCAGGTTGGCAGGTGTTTTGGGTAAAAACCAATCGCCTTGGCCCAACAATATGCCGATTATGCCGGAAATCGTCACCAGCCAGAGGCTGAAGATGGCAATGTGGCGTTTATCCAAATTCTCTGTAAATGGTAATGTCTGGTTGATCATACGTTGGTGGTCAGGGAAGCGGTGATTTTTGCGGAAAGCAGGCAAAGCGGGATGCCTCCTCCCGGATGCACAGAGCCGCCACAGCACAAAAGGCCCTTCAAACTGGAGGAGAAATTGGGGTGACGCAGGAAGGCGGCAAACTGCGTGTTGCTGGCGGCGCCATACAGGGCGCCCCGGTGTGAGCTGGTTCGCTTTTCAATCAGGGGAGGGGTGAGTACGTCCTCTGCCTCAATGAGCGGCGCAATGTCCACGCCCAGCATCCGCTGGAGTTTGCGGATGATGTTCTCGCGGGCCTGAGCCACGAGTTGATCCCAGTCCTGCCCGTAATCGCCGGGCGCGTTGATCATCACAAACCAGTTCTCGCAGCCCTTCGGAGCATCTCCGGGTTCTTCTTTGCTGGTGATGTTGATGTACACCGTGGGGTCTTCGTGCAGGGTCTTTTGGTCAAATATGCTGGCAAACTCTTCGCGGTAATGGCCGCTGAAAAAGATATTGTGCAGGTCCAGTTCTGGAAATTCGCGGCGAATGCCCCAGTAAAAAATGACCGCCGAACTGGAGCGCTCCTGCTGTAGGGTGCGTTCCGGATGTTTCTGGCCGGGCAACAGTTTTTTATAGGTGGAGTAGACATCCATATTGGACACTACCCAGTCGGCAAAATGCTGTCCGGAATCCGTTTGAACGCCAACAGACCTCCGGTTTTGCACCAGAATTTCTTTTACCGGCTGATTGAAATGGAACCTGACGCCCTGCCGCAGGGCCAGTTCGTACAAACTCATCGAAATCCGGTGCATGCCGCCTTTGGGGAAATACGTGCCCAGCCCCAGCTCCAGGTGCGGGATCATGGACATAATTCCGGGAGTTTTGTAAGGCGAAGAACCATTATAGGTGGCATAACGGTTGAACATCTGCACCAGATGCGGCTCTTTCAGCCGCTTTTCATTCACGTCGTTCAGGCTGCTGTTGACCTCCAGCTGGTACATCTGAACCAGCGAGCGCAGGGTTTCGGCCGACCAGTAGGTGCTGAATTTGTGCAGCGATTTTTCCAGAAAGATGCCTGATGTCAGATCGTATTTTTTCCGGCTGAGTTTCAGGTATTTTTTAACGATATCAGCGTTGAGACCAAAAACAGCTTCTGCCTTTTCGGCAAATTGGTCCTGATCGGCGGGAGCGTCGAAGCGGGCGCCGTCTTCCCAGAAGTAATGGCACACCTCCTGTTTTTGGTAGTATTGAAAGTGCTTTTCCGGGTTTTCGCCAAACAGCTGAAACAGTTCGGTGACCAGATTGGGCAGGGTAAACAGGGATGGCCCTGCATCAAACCGGTAGCCATTGATGTCGAAGGCATGCAGCTTGCCCCCCGGGTAACTGTTTGCTTCAAATACCTGCACATCCATTCCGGCGGCGCGAAGACGGAGGGCGGAGGCAATCCCGGCGATGCCGGATCCTATAACAATGGCTGTAGGCATGTATTGGCTGTTTCCGGCTGTCAGAGTCCGGAACGTTCGCTACAATGCGAAAGCCGGGAAATAGTTCGATTTTTGCCGGTAAAATGGATGAAAAAGTGTGGTTTGGTGCTGTGAGGCCATCATTAAGGTTTTGAAAACCGCCTGCTATACAATCCATGATTTCGCTGCACTCCGATGAAATAGGCGCCTTTGGCAAGTCCTGCAATATCCACCCGAAAGCGGAAGGCGCCTGGAGTGAGCTGGCGTTTGTGGTATATTTCCTTCACCATTGCACCATCAGCCCGGTGAATGCTCATTCGGACATTGTCGGTTACCGGAAGCTCAAAGGCTATGTCGATAAATTGATCGGCGGGGTTGGGAGATAGTTTTATGGTGAACCCATCATCATAGGGTTGTCCGCTCCCCGGGGGCTCACTACTAGAGGAGGTGTTAGGGGAAAATTTGTAGACGGATGCACCTGAAGCATAGGCCAGTGTAGAGTCCAGAAAGAAAAAGCGGTTGAAATTTCCTCCAAACTGTTGATAGTCCCAGGTGTTGCCTCCGTCCTGAGTTTCAAAAAAACCGAGGGTGTAACCGCCAACCCAGCCATGCGTAGGGGTGGCAAAGCCAATGCCCTGCATATCAGGTATGGGGGCTGAATGTATGGTCCAGGTTTGACCTCCATCAAATGACTTGACAAATTTTCCGCCACCGTTAAACGTTTGAATGGAGCCTACCCAGAATTCCGGTGTAACTCTCTGTATTTTCCAGACATATTGGCTGTTTCCCTGGGCTTCGTATTTTTTTGACCAGGTGGCTCCACCATCATTGGTATAAAGAATAACCGCCTGACCGTTGGGCCCTTGTCCGGTTACAAAGCCGGTGTCTCTGTGGAAAAACAACACATCCACCAGGGCCATGGCATGTTCAGACATGTCCTGATTTACCCAGGTACTGCCTCCATCCACTGATTTCAGCAAGAACCCCGGGCTATCCCATTGTCCTACCGCATAAACTACTGAAGAATCAGGAATGGAAATGCCGCAAATAGCTTCCGGTACAGGTGAAATACCTGGCGCCAGGTTGGTCCAGGTGAGTCCGCCATCGGTTGTGCGAAGAAATTTACTGTTCAGGGAGCCGGCGTAACCGATGTTCTCATTGTGAAACTCAATAGAGCGAAAGTACCCACTAGTACTGTAAACGTTGGTCCATGTTTGTCCGGCATCTGTTGTTTTGTAAATTCTTCCACCCCCACTGACGCACCAGCCTAATTGTTCATTCAGAAAAAATACATCGTCCAAACGCCCGCCGGCAGGCGCATTGGGCAGGTAGTTCCATTCACTTTGAGCTTGTGAGTCGATTGTGAAAAATGCCATTTGTAGCAGCATCAGAAGGTATTTGTAGCACATATTGACTGAAAATTTTATGGCCTAAAACTACCAAACAACCCCGGCAACGTGGTGACCAATGAGTGATATAGCTGAACTAAATGATAAACTGGCAGTTTCATTTATCTTTGATGTCAAACTACAAACGCTCTCGCATGTCTAAAAAACACTTTCTCTGGTATGTTACCTTGTCGGCCGTGTTGCTGACAGGAACCGCAATAATTTATGCTTTCTCTCCGTCTCCGACGCCCGGACCTGGCCAAAGTGCCATGCCTATGTGCCACAGTGTGGACGATTTTGCTGCTTTTGCCAACGATCCGGCTTTCATGGCGGCACACCCGGCGCCCGAGCCGGTTTCCTTCGACCACCAGGGTAAAATGGTGGATTTTCCGGTAGAAGGTGGTCCCAATGGTCGCGGCTACCTGATGATGGCCCATGGCAATACCAACAAATACCTGCTGTTGTTCCACGAATGGTGGGGGCTCAATGATTACATCAAAAAGGAAACAGCCATGTGGTGCCACGAATTGGGCATCAATGTACTTGCGCTGGACCTGTATGATGGTAAAGTAGCGGCTACCCCTGAAGAGGCCGGCAACCTGATGAAAGCCAACGATCCTGCCCGTTCTGCGGCCATCATCCAGGGCGCCGCCAAGGTATTGGGCGAAAAGGCGGATTTCCGCACCATGGGCTGGTGTTTCGGCGGAGGCTGGTCCATGCAGGCAGCCCTGTTGCTTAAGGATAAAGCCAAGGGCTGTGTGATGTTCTACGGAATGCCCGAAAAAGATATGGACAAGCTCAAATCACTCTCCACTGATGTGCTCTTCATCCATGCCTCCCAGGATCAATGGATCAACGATCAGGTAGTGGCTGATTTTGAGAAGAATATGAAAGAAGCCGGCAAAACACTCACCGTACAGCGCTACGACGCCAACCATGCCTTTGCCAACCCCAGCAGTCCCCGCTACAACGAAGCTTCCGCTAAAGCATCCCGCGAGGTAGTCAGAGCTTACCTGTCAGCGAAATAATACGATGGCACGATGGACGATGTAACGATGGGTGCTGCTCCCGGTATTTCGGTCGTATGCCCAACGCAGAGCCCATCGTCCCATCGTTTATCGTTTAGCTTTAATGGTGGATGGGGATACGCCGAGGTGCCGGTCTGTGTGAATATGAGGAAATTGGCAGCGCAGCCCGATTTTAATGATGGCCAGGTGGTGAAGGGCGTGGTCGTATACGAATGTCAGTTCTCTGCCCAGAGTGCTTGGGTAGGCAGGGCGTTCCTGGTGGCCAAATTCCGCTAAAAATACAAGGTTTTGCTCTGATTCGAGCTTTTCGAGGCTTTCTGCGAAGGCTTCCAGCGCCGCTTTGGCTATGCCCGGGGAATCTTCGTATAGTAGATTTCGCTCCCGGGAAGCATAGTCTACGATGTCTTTCTTGAGACCTCTCTCCAGGCAGATAAAAAATTCCAGGATATGTCTGAAATGTTGCCCCAGCGTGCTGCCATCGTACTCCTGGAGCGGCCGTCGGTACTCATGCGGTTCCAGTTGGTCCAGGAGGTCGTTCATTTGATGAATGATGTGCAACAGTGCGGCTTTTGCTTGCATAACGGTTCAGGTGCAGAAAACTTTATGCGGTAAAAATAAAGACCATTCTTGTCTTCTCGCAGAATCCACTCACTTTTGCAGTTGGGCAGGCAGCATGTCCCTTCTTTTTTTCGTCATGGCACCTAATCTCCCTCCTCCATTTATCCGGCAAATGCAAACCATTTTGGGTGCAGAGTGGCCTCAGTTTGAAGTGGCATTGCAGGCTGCACCACCGGTGAGCATCCGGCTCAATACAGCCAGGGTTTCACAACAGGTGGATCAGGCAAACTGGTTTGGGCACAGGAGTTCCGGGAAAAGCCCGGGTACAGCTGGAGGCTTAAACATGGCTCCCGTACCATGGCAACCGATGGCGTACTACCTGTCTGAACGGCCATCATTCACACTGGATCCGTTATTTCATGCCGGGGCGTACTATGTACAGGAGGCCTCTTCCATGTTTGTCGGGGAAGCCGTCCGGCAAACGGTAGATTTGTCGCAAAACTTGCGGGTGCTCGATATGTGCGCTGCCCCGGGTGGGAAAAGCACCCTTTTGCTCAATCTGTTGTCTGAAGGCAGTCTGCTGGTATCCAATGAAACCATTCGGGCGCGCACGGCTTCCTTGCGCGAAAACCTGGAACGCTGGGGTTATCCCAATGTTGCGGTTACCAGCGCCGAGTCGGAGGAGTTTGAGGCGTTGGAAGACTGGTTTGACATAGTGCTGGTGGATGCACCTTGCAGCGGCGAAGGCTTGTTTCGAAAAGACCCTGATGCCGTTCGGGAGTGGTCGTTGCCACAGGTAGAGCTGTGTTCTGCCCGGCAAAAACGGATCCTGTCGGCCGCTGTTACTACACTTGCTCCGGGAGGAGTGCTCCTGTACAGTACCTGCACCTATAATTCGCAGGAAAACGATGCCAATGTTGACTGGCTATTAAGGGAATTCCCCCTGGAGCAAGTTGCCCTGAAAATACCGGACGACTGGGGCATTGCGCACACGGCCAAAGGCGGTTATCAGTTTTATCCGCACCGCTTACATGGGGAAGGCTTTTTCCTGTCGGTTTTCCGGAAAAAATCAGGCCTTGCTCAAAAGCCCCCAGCCGTTCCCGCCTCCTTCAGATCGCTAAAGCCCTTATCCAAAGCACTCATCCCGGTTGCGGAAAAATGGCTGAAAAAAGGCGTGGCGGCCCGCTTTTTCCAAACACCTGCCGGAGAAGTGCTTGCGCTGCCTGCAGGGTTGGAGGATGCATTCCTGGCGCTTGATAAAGTGCTTAAGCATAAATGGTTTGGCGTAAACATCGGGACATTTAAGGGGAATGACTTTGTGCCAGACCATGCTTTGGCCTTGAGTTCATGGGTGTCGTCCGATCTTCCCAGGGCAGTACTCAGAGAGGAACAGGCTTTACTCTTTTTAAAAAAGGAAACCTTTGAGCCACAGGAAGATTGGCCAAAGGGCTGGGTGCTGGCATCTTATCAGGGGTATTCACTCGGATGGATGAAAATACTGCCCAACAGGATCAATAACTACCTGCCTCAGGAGCGCAGAATCAGGATGTCATTGGGGTAAAAAGAATTTTCGCTGACGATATGTAATTTCTACGCTTGCCTTCCAACTTCCTTTGCTACCTTTGCGCGATTATCCCTACTTGTATCCTAATCACTTTGGCGCATTCTACATCCGGCATGACAATGACTGCCGCTCAAATTGCAAACTATATCGGCGGTACCGTGGAAGGAGATTCCACTGCCTCTGTATCTCGTGGAGCTCCTATTGAAGCTGCTCAAAGTGGCGACTTCACTTTTTTGGACAACCCCAAATACGAGGACTTCGCATATTCCACCAAGGCCTCTATCTTGTTGGTAAACAATGATTTCAAGCCACAAAAGCCCTTGGCGCCTACGCTCATTCGTACCGCAGATGTCAGGAGTTCTCTGGCGATATTATTGAAGATCATTGACCAGGCCAACCACGTCAATGGCGCGGCTGTTTCTGAAAAGGCGTATATTCATCAGGAGGCCAGGATTGGAGCAGGGACGGAAATCGGCGTATTTGCCGTCATTGAACAAGGAGCGGTAATTGGCAGAAACTGCAAAATATATCCTCAGGTATTTATCGGTAAAAATGCCCGAATTGGTGATAACTGCGTGTTATTTCCCGGCGTTCGGATTCATTTTGATTGCGAAGTTGGAAACAATTGTATCATCCATGCCAATGCTGTAATTGGTGCGGATGGTTTTGGATTTGCTCCGCAAAGGGATGGTACCTGGACAAAAATTCCTCAGGTGGGCAAAGTGGTGCTGGAAGATAATGTGGAGGTTGGCGCTTCCACCTGTATCGACCGTGCCAGTTTGGGCAGTACCATCATCCGCTCCGGCGCCAAGCTCGACAATCTGATTCATATTGCCCACAATGTGGAAGTGGGGCATAATACCGTGCTGGCCGCTCAGGTAGGGGTTGCAGGCAGCACGCACCTGGGTAACAGCATGCGGGTTGGAGGACAGGCCGGGTTTGCCGGGCATCTCAAAATTGCAGATGGAACCCAAATCCAGGCTCAAAGCGGGCTGGCATCCAATGTTGAAACACCTGGTACAGCCTTGTTCGGAAGTCCTGCCATTGGCTACAGGGATTTCATCAAATCACACGTGGTATTCAAGCAATTACCTGATCTTCAGCGTAAAATACAGGAACTTGAA
>JADZFI010000058.1 GCA_020850025.1 Saprospiraceae bacterium | reverse complement strand
GGCCGTCCAGGTAGTTTGTACGGTGTAAGAGCCATCGCACAGGCTGTCTTTGTACACTCTCGCAAAAGTGATGGCTACATTGGCATCGCAGTTGTCTGTTACGGTAGCTGCGGGCACATTTGGCAACGGATTGGGACAATACACGGTAATGTCAGGTTGCAATCCGGCAATTACCGGCGCCTGAGTGTCCACAATACTCCAGCGAAGGGTTCTGGTGGAACTGTTGCCGCAATCATCCGTTGCCCTGAAGGTAACATTGGCAAACCAGGTGCAGTTATTGGCCTGAACGGTTGGGTAAGGTCCGGAATTGAAGTTGCCATCGCCCACTTGGCCAGTGGACGTAACAAAGGAAAAATTAGTCCAGGTAAATCCGGAGCAGTCTTCTGTTACCACCGCGTTGCCATGTGCATTGATCCAGGCCTGTAATGCCGACTGGTCATTGCCGCCACCGCATTGCTCAGTGGCATTCACTCCGGTTATAGTAGGCGGGAGGGTGTCAATGGCGCCAAAATCTGCATTGCCCATGTAGGTCTCATTGCCGCAGGCATCCTTGACAAAGAAATCGACCGTAATTTTGGCGTGAACTTTATTATAAGACTGGTTCCCAATTTGTTGTGTGCTGCAGCCTCCGGCAAAAGCGGCCTGAAATGCAGCCACCACCTGAGCCGAATCCCGGTTGATTCCCCCGATTTTCATGGTATACATGAGCGGAGGCGAGCAATTATCGGAAGCCTGGGAGTAGGCTTTGGTTTGTATCCATTCCCTTAGTTTCAGAAACTCCTGGTCATTTTGTGAACAATAAGCCACAGTGTCTTTGGGTGGTATTACTACTACCGGCCCCGTATTGTCGGAGGTAGTAAACGTCACAAATACATTTTGCAGGAACATACATTTATCGACTGCCTGGAAGCGTACCGTAAGCGGCACTTTACATCCGGGAGGGAAGGAAGGTGGAGCATTATTGCTCAGCGAAAGTATCCCTGAAGCATCTGTGGCATTGAAAATGGCCGTTTGAGCAGCTAACCAGGCAGGGTAGGCTGTGGCAAGTTGTTCGCAGGGCGCAGCGCCGTTCTGAGGATAGCCGGTTATTTGTGGAGGAAGTGAATCCTTGTAAATGATGATGGTCTGGGTGAATACTGCCGTATTGTTGTTGGCGTCTGTGGCTTGCCAGGTGCGCGTAAAAGTGCCGCTTTGACACAGTGGCGGAGGAGTAGTCTGGTAAAAAGTATCATTTACTACCGCAGTACAATTATCCGTCACCGGTAGTGCCACCTGTGCCGGCACCTGAGCACTGGAGCTGAACTCCAGGGTGTCCAAAACTCCCGTCAGATCAAAAGCGGGCGGAAGGTTATCTACAAAAAATATGAAATATTCAAAAGTATGTGCGTGGCCCTGATCGTCAGCAACATCCCAAAATACATGAGCGGTTGTGCCGGCAGTAAACAAGTCATTGTAATTGAAGCCGGAGGCCACCGGATTGAACTGAGACAATATAATGTTGGCGCCAACCGTAGAGGAAACTACCGGATTCGGCACATTGCCCTGCAACTTGGAGGAGCAGTTCTGATCTACAAATAGCGTGGTGGGGCCGTTGTAACTGAAATTAAAGAACGACTGCTGGGCAAATAGCCAGGCCGAAGGCATACAAAAAAGACAAATACCTGCTATCCAGGATTTTGCCCGCAAATGGTTGCGTAACCGGTTTATCATACGGACGGGTTGGGTTTCCTAAGGTGCAAGTACACCTCATTTAGTTTTAAACAGTTTCACTGGTAGCAGCTTTGGGAAAGCTGCAACCAAAGGGGAATATTTTAGGATTATTCAGCGGCTCTCCTGCAGAGCTCTCAATCGGGCAACCGTAGCCTCTCTACCCAGAATTTCGGCCATCTCAAAAACGGCAGGGCCTTTCATCGTGCCTGCCAATGCAATACGTAGCAAAGGCAGTATATCGCCGGGCTTAAGCTGTTTTTCCTGCATGAACTGCTTGATGGCATCTTCCAATGCCACAGCATTAAAGCTATCAAAAGTAGCAACTTTTTCTGTCAACTCAGCAAAAACAGCCGCTATGTCGCCATTCCACCTTTTTTGCAGGGTTTCTTCATCATTACTTTTTACCGGTTCAAACAAGTAGTATCCTGTTTCGACAAAATCCTGAAGAAAGGTCACACGTTCTTTCATCAGGCCGACTGCTTTTTCCAGAAATGCATCTGATACCTGATATCCTTTTGCATCAGCCAATGGGCGAACCATAGCCGCCAAAGAAGCATTGTCTTTGGCATGAATATATTTTTGGTTGAATGACTTGGCTTTTTCGAAGTCAAAACGGGCGCCGCTCTTACCAATGTGCTCAATGGAAAAAGCCTGAATGAGCTCTTCTTTGGTGAATATTTCCTGGTCGCCCCCGGGATGCCAGCCCAGCAAGGCCAAAAAGTTAACCACGGCTTCAGGCAAAAAACCGGCTTCCCGGAACCCTTCAAAACTTTCTTCAGGAGTGTCACCCTTCCAACTCAGCGGAAAAACAGGAATTCCAAACTTGGCGCCATCGCGTTTACTCAGCTTTCCATTGCCTACCGGTTTCATGATAAGAGGAAGGTGTGAGAACTTTGGCATGGTTTCCTGCCAGCCGAACCCTTCATAAAGCAGCACATGGTGGGCTGTACTGGGCAACCACTCTTCTCCACGGATCACATGCGTGATACGCATCAAATGGTCATCCACAATATTAGCCAGGTGATACGTGGGCATTCCATCTGCTTTCAAGAGCACTTTGTCGTCTAATTCGCTGCTCTCAAAGACCACTTCACCGCGTATCAGGTCATGAATGACGATACTGCGACCCGGCTCCACTTTCAGCCGGATCACAAAGGGATCACCCTGTGCAATCCGTTGCTGCACGGCCTCTGGATCCAACACCAGACTGTTATTCAGGCCATTTCTGGAAATGTAATTGTACGTGAAATGCTCTTCGGCCTGACGACGCTCATCCAACTCAACAGGTGTATCAAAGGCGTAATAGGCATGCCCCCTGGCCACCAGATCGTGCGCATATTTGTGGTAGATTTCCTTCCGATCGCTTTGCCGGTAGGGACCGTCCGGCCCGCCAAATCCTACTCCTTCGTCTGGCAACAAGCCAACCCATTTCAGGGCTTCAATGATGTAATCCTCAGCGCCAGGCACATAACGGCCCTGATCGGTATCTTCAATGCGCAAAATGAAAGTGCCCTTTTGCTGACGGGCAAAAAGATAGTTATACAATGCCGTGCGCACACCTCCAATGTGAAGAGCGCCGGTAGGTGAAGGAGCAAAACGTACCCTGACTGCCATGAATGTATGATCTAAGATGCTGGAAATGACCTTTGGTCATCCACAGCATTCCAGTTGAAATGGTTGCTGTTACTTGTTGAAGATTGCCGCGAATTATTCAGGTATTTTACCAGATTGCGCGCATTGGTGAACAAGCGGCAAAAATAACAGTTTTCTGTCATGAAAAAGGCAGAGTTGCCAACAT
>JADZFI010000057.1 GCA_020850025.1 Saprospiraceae bacterium | reverse complement strand
TTTGCTCTCGTTTTTTGTGGCAGAACGTTCTGTCGAATCAGATTCTCACCCCGACAGTAAATACCACACTTCGGCCATCCGACGGCCAGATGCCGGGCCCGGGATAGAATGTGGGGCGCTTGGTGAAGTACTGCCGGTTTGTCAGGTTATTGATGTTAAAGCGCAGGGTAAAGTTGCGAATACGATAGGTGGTATTGATATCCAGCAAACCATATGCGGGTACCAGGCCGATTGCTCCGGTGGAAGAAGCCTCCACAGTATTGAGCGGGTCGGAAAAGGTTTGTGCGGTGTAGCTGTACAACAATGATACGCTCAGGCCTTTGTATCGAAGGTTCAATCCGTTGCGACTGATCCAATCCGGTACCGCCTCTACTTTTTTATCCCGGATACTTTGATTCTCCCTGCTGTTTATCCGGATGGAGTCGCCGAGGTACCGCGCATGGAAGTAAGACGTAGAGGTAAAAATACTTGCGTACCATTCATCGCCCAGTGGGGCGCCGTATTCAACAAAGAGCTCTATCCCGTAAGTACGGGAATGGCCGATGTTGGTTCGGTACAGTACGAAGGTGTCGATATCCGAATCGTACTGCGCGAGGTTGCCCAGGCGGTTGTTGTATTGCAGCACAAAGGCGCTGGCATCCCATCGGAGTTTCCCGGCCTGGCCACGCCAGCCAAGTTCTGCGTTGAAGCCCTGTGCATCTTTCAGATCTTTACTCACCTTTTCATACACCGTGCCGGGAATGATATCTTTGAAAATTACGGGCCGGTATGCCTGTGAAAATCCTCCGTATAAGGTTTGACGCTCCGCCAACAAATATTCTCCATTCAGGCCCAACAGCGGGAAACTGCGTTTGATGGTGTTGGGCAGCTCCCGGTCGTCGTCGTAATAGGCGGTTGTTCCGGTCAAATCGGAGTGGCCATATTCCACCCGGATACCTGGTGATAAGGAGAGATGGCGACTGATTTGCCATTTATTTTCTACTGAGACCGCAATGTTTTTGCTGCGCAGGTGCAGGTTTCTGCCCCAGCCGGAAGCATCAATGCTCAAATCATAATCCGTTCCGCTGCTGCCCTTACCCTGTTGTCTGCGGTGCAGGTCGTTGTTCATGTATTGTACCCCCGCAGCAAGGGTTGCTTCCTTGCCCCAAAGCCTGTATTCCTGCAGCAGGCGCAACTCTGTATTGTAGCTGTTGAATCCGTCAATATCCACCTGCCGACCGGCATAGGTCAGTGTTTGTGGGTTAATGGCGTCTACAACATTGGCAGTGCGGTCGAACATCACGCTTCGGCGTTCGCCGAGAATGGCCGAGGCGGTCCAGCTGAGGCGCGTGCGCGGAGCGATTTGCCAGGAGGCGGAAATGGAGGGGACGTAGATTTCCGGGCTGTAGAAATTGCGTGCCCGGGTGGATTGCCGCGGGTCGGCTTCAAACTGTGCATCGGTGAGGGGCCCGGGAAGCTGATACACATAAATGGAGCGCAGGAGCTCGGCCTTCAGGCTCAGACGATTGTTGGGCATGTATTTCAAAGAAATACCCTGGCCGTCAAAGTCGGATCTGCTGTTGCTGCGGTAACCATCGGAAACACGCTTGCTGTAATAGGCATAATACTGGAGTTTTCCCAGTTTGCCGCCAACGGCCTGGTAGGTACTCAGCAAACCGTAGGAACCCACGGAGTTCACAGATTCCAGACTGATGGCGCGGGTGGTGTCCGGATTTTTCAACACATAGTTCAGCATGCCGCCAAATTGGGCGCCGTATTGCAGGGCGCCGGTGCCGCGCACCAGTTCAATGCGTCCGATGGCTTCCATGGGCAGCGTAAAATGGCTGGCCGGATACCCGTAGATATCGGAATTGGTCATAATGCCGTTGGCGCGGATGTTAAACTCCCAACCGCGGTGCGGATCCAGCCCTCGTGTGGAAATATTCACCTGATTTCCCGAGCCATCCATGTCATACACAAACACCCCCGGAATTTTGGCAAAGATCTGGCGGGGCGTTTTTTCTGCAATGTTGGCATCTGTGTTTTCCAGTTGAATCACTTCGCTTTTTTTGCCAGACCACAGGTAAGTGTTCTGAATGGCCGGAAGTCGTTCAAGGTTTTGGCGTTGGGTACGCACGCTGACCTCTTTCAATCGGATGGGTTGAAGGGTGTCGGGTAATGGAGATTGAGCCTGGATGGCGTGGTTTATTCCCCAAAGGCAAAGCAGCAGGATGGATTTATTAAAATAAGTCATAGTATTGTTGTTTCAACAATTGAGCAAAATTGGTTTATATGTACACCATATTGGGTTTCAAAACTGCGGTATGCGCTGTTTCAACGGGAAGTCAATTTTTGGGATGACCCCATGCAATGCTACCATCTTGTACCCACCCGACTAAAGTGTCGGGGGTTACAAGATGGTAAAGGTGTTTTCAACTAGCCCCGACAATCCAATCCGATTGGTATATATATCACAGGTCTGAAAATTCTGGGGCAGCAAAGTTCCGATATGACAAAACTTAACAACCATTTTACTGCTTAGAAATACCTTAAAATTGAGGCCAGTAAAAAAAAGAGCCAGCCCGAAACATTCGGGCTGGCTCATATTGCTCACTAATTGAACGAATTTACTTGATCACCACCTTCTGTACACTGCTGCCTGCAGCATTCTGTACGCGAAGGGTGTACACGCCGGCAGGAACCTGCTGTACGTTCAGGTTGACCACCTGGCCCTCACCAACGCCCTGAACAGCGCGGCTGAGTACCGTGCGACCGTCGGCGCTGATCAGCGTAGCCAGCACCTGACCTTCAAGCGCCTGACCAAAGGTCATGGACAGGAACACATCGGCAGGGTTGGGCTGAACCGTCATCGGGATCAGCACCTGATCAGGTTCTTCCGTGCCAACCGTTACCGGGTTAACAATAACACCGTATTCCGGTGCGGTAGTGCAAGCCTGATCCGAACCGCTGGTGATGCAGGCTTCACCAGCATAATTGAACAGATCCATCACCTCCACTTCGTCTATGTACCAGGCGCCGTCGAGAGGAGCCTCACCTTCGTCTGATCCCATACGGAAGCGGAACGTAATGTCTTTGCCAGAATATTCACTAAGGTCGAAATAAGATTGCTTCCAACCATTGGAATTGCCACTAAAGCCATACAGGAAAGGTATGGCGAAAGTGTTGTATTGCACCGAACCATCGTAGCCGCCGCGGATACCGGTTTCCTTGCCAAGTATTTTCCACTGCTCCAAAGGATCAGACAAGTCTTTCACTTCGAGGAATCCAGCATCGTAGCCAGCCTCGGTAATGTACTGATGCCAGAAACGCAGGGCCGGTTTGGCGCCGGTTACGGTCAGGCTGAGGGTTGTTTCCAGGCTGAAATCGGAAACAAGAGGAACACTGCGGCCGGCCCATGCTTTAGTGCCGCTGCCAGGGTGGAAGACATCGCCCTGAAGAATGAAAATCTCGCCGGTGTTCTGATCCACCAGGTTGGAATACCACTCGTCTTCGGTTTCCAGCAAATCCTGGAAATTGCGGGTAGAGCCCAGGCTTGTGCTACTCTTTGCCGTGTAGGTAAGGGTGCGCACCTGGCCGCTTGGCATGCCGCCGAGATTCCAGGTAACTTTATCGCCTACTACTGTGCCGCCATCAGAAGCGCTTACAAGCGTGAGGCCGACAGGAAGTTCATCCGTTACTACTACAGAGGTGGCTTCGGTGTCCTTGTGGTTGGTTACGGTAATTTCAAAAGATACGTTATCGCCCGGAGTAATGGTCGGGGTAGTCGTGATCTTCTTGATTTTCAACTCTTTAATACAGGTTGGAATGGGGTCGAAATTCTCGAAACCATCACCTGCGCTGCCAGAATCGCCCTGGGTAGCCAGGTAACCCAGGCCACGACGCGCAAAAACAGAAGAAATCAGACAGGTGTCGGCGCCGTTGTAGTTAATGATGTCGGCCATCATGATGGCATCGCGGCCATCAATAAATCCGGGGTTGCAAGGCTGCATCTTCATGCCGTCCACTACAAGTTGAACAGCGCGATAGTTGCCGCTATTGGTGTTGTTAAGATCCGGATCGAAGCCGTATTTTTCCACCATAGCCCAGTAAAGATCCCAGACCATATTGGACCAAACTTCGCCAACACCGTGTGGAATGGCACTGGAAGGTACAGCACCGTAAGTAAGCGGAGAAATGGCCATATCTGTGGAGTATGGATAGCGGCGAATGCCCTGTCCGTCAGTTTCCTGATAGAGGGCAAAAGTACCGATACCGCGCTTGTCGGAACCCTGGTCGCCAGGTTCTGCCGTTAGAATCAAACCTGCCCAGTCGCTCCAGCCTTCACCCATTTGTTCGGCATTGCCCAGGCAGCTGAATCCGTCGCCGGTAAGGCGATTGGAAATGCCGTGGTGGTATTCGTGCGCGATGATTCCGTTGTCGAAATCGCCGTCACGTTGTAAAGGGCCGGTAATATTCGGCAGTCCAATGGAAATGTTCAAGCCTGCGCCGGCGTACTGACGAAGCAGATCGCAGTCGGATTTTCCCATCATTAAAACAGGGATGGTTACCTGTGCGCCTACAGCGCCGGCTGCCATGCCAACGGTGGCATCTTCAAAGTTGCAAATGATGCAGGCAATACCGCCCGCCTGCTGCACATTGAGGCCTTTCATGCCGAATTCGCAGACACCGCGGTCAACCATCACAATTTTGCCTGCTACATCATTGGTAGGAGGGTTGCAGCCGAGGGTTGGACTACCGGAACCGTCGGAAACAAAAACCACATCGCCAGTTACCGGTGTGGAGGTAATAGGACCACCCCAACCATTACCGTCGGAAGAAGAAGCGCCATAATTACCAATTACCGGAGCCGGGCCGTTTACATTGACAATTTTACCTCCTGCGCGATCCCAAACGTACATCTGCATACGTCCGTTGCCGCCATCAGCAGGAGTAGAAAAGTTGGCATTGTTGGTACCACCGCCGTCAATGGCTTGTGCAAATACTTCGTCGTTGCCCAGACCGCCATTGCCGTAGTTGTTTGACTGGAAGTTGCCGGCTTGCTCATCGAATCCAAAACGGTAGAATACGTCGTGCAACATATTGTTCATGTAGAACAGATTGGTGACGGCTGCATCCAGGTTAACGTTAGGTTCGGCGTTAGGATCGTAAGGGAAGTTGAAATTCAAATTTGCGCCACCTTGAGCAGACTCTGATGGATCAGGAGTATTGTCGTTGGCACTGTCCTCGAACGCCCATACGTTGTTACCGCGGGTGTACGTGTAATCTGCTCCGGTTGCGCCATCTGTATCCAGCCAGCCGTAGGGCGAAGCGGACAGGTCGGCAGGGTTGGTTACGATGCTGCGGTTGCCATGAATAGGGCTCTCAATCGGAAGGGCAAACACGTTATACGTCTCGTCCATGAGCAACTCGCTTTGCTTTTCCGGAGTGGACGGGGTTTCCTGCTTAGCCGTTTCCTTGCAATGGGTCACACCATCGCGGTGCGCATGGCCCAGGTTACAGTAGTTGGTGTGGTTCAGTTTGGTGCTGATCAAACCGGTTTGTGCATCCACCGTGATGGTCCACAGGTCGGGCGTATTGGCCTGATCGATCACCATTTGCCACGACAGGCGAACGGTTCCGTTGTTGGCCAGGACATAAGAGGCGGTCATCGGGATTTCCTTGCGGGAAATAGCGCCGCGTTCGAAAACCAGGTTTTGCTCATTGATTTTAGTGCGCAGACCTGGCACCGGGAATCCGGTAAAACCAAGCTCCACCATGGCCAGCTCAAGTGCTTTGGCTGCACTGATGGAAGGCAATTCCGTATTGACGCGGCTGCTCAGTTCGTGTACAAAACGGTGTCCAAGGTGCATGACCTCTCCATTTGGCTTAACGTGGAGGCCAAACAGACCGTTGAACACCGGAATGCCGCGGTGTTGCTGCTGCACCCAAACGTGCGTTACGCCATTGTGTTTGGTGCGGTACTCGCGCACCACTTTGACATCGGCAACGTCATTTTTGCTCAGTTCAAATTTGATCGGATTTTCTTGTAAAAAACGCAGCGCATTTTCGCGCGGACTGCGATCCTGGGCTGTCAGACTCATTGCTGAAAAAGCAAAGAGAACAGTTAGCAGCCAAAGGCGTGAAACATGGAAAGGTCGGTTCATTTGCCAGACAGTAAGATTTGGTGAAACATGAAAGCAGGCCATACGCTTGTCAGTATCCCGATAAAAACTTGGTAAAAGTATTCAAGGTTTGCCTGCAAGCGATAGAAGGCAGCCAAAGGTAGCGCTTGGCGCATTGCCAATGTACGTACCTGATAAAAATGTCAGAAATAGCAAAGTTACCCGGCTGCGCAAACCTTATTTTAAAGGGTGCTTCATTTGCCGCTTGTTTCTACCTTTGCACGAAATTTATTCATTGGAATCAATACCAGACGCTCCATCCTCCTCCGGTCAAAAACCTTTCTCTGATCACACACCAACCGACACCATCGTGCCAGAAATCAAAATTTTTGCCTGCTCCGCATCCAAGGAACTTTCCAAAGAAATTGCCCGCCAATACGACAGCCCTCTGGGCGATACCTCCCTGGCCCGCTTCAGCGACGGTGAAATGCAAACCATCATCAACGAAAGCGTACGGGGCTCTTACACCTTTTTTATCCAAAGTACCTGCCAGCCACACGACAACCTGGTGGAACTATTGCTGTGGATTGATACGGCCAAAAGAGCTTCAGCCGGGTACATTACGGCAGTGGTGCCTTATTTCGGATATGCCCGTCAGGACCGGAAAGACAAGCCCCGCGTGCCCATCAGCGCCAAGTTGATGGCTAATATGTTCACAGCGGCTGGGGTGGATCGGATCATGACCATGGACCTTCATGCCGATCAGGTGCAGGGCTTTTTCGATATCCCGGTGGATCACCTGCGTTCGGAGGCCATTTATATCCCTTATCTGGAAAAACAGGATCTCTCCCAGGTGATTTTTGCCAGCCCGGACGTAGGCGGTGTAAAGCGCGCCCGTATCTACGCCAAACACTTTGGTTGTGAGCTGGTCATTTGCGATAAATACCGCACCAAAGCCAATGAGGTTGCTGCCATGACGGTCATCGGCGATGTAAAAGATGCCGATGTTATTCTGGTAGACGATCTGGTGGATACTGCAGGTACCCTTTGCAAGGCAGCGGATGCGCTGATCGAGAAAGGCGCCCGCTCAGTTCGGGCCATCTGTACTCACCCGGTTTTGTCGGGCAAAGCCTACGAAAATATCGCCAATTCCAAGCTTTCTGAATTGATTGTGTGCGACACCATTCCGCTCCGAACAGATGTCAACGAGCCAAAAATCAAGGTGCTCTCTACCGCAAACCTTTTTGCACGCGCTATTCGGAATACCGTAGAGCACAAGAGTATTGCTGCCTTGTTTCACGGCTAATATGAAGGGCAGAAAACGGCATTTCCTCCCGCTTACAGAATTTTCGCCGCCGCATCCTAAATGTGTCTTGGGCTGGGATTTGCCTCCATTTATCTTCGACCCAGTTTTCTCATAGTATGTTTTGATTTTCCTACTGCTCCCCCTTCTGGCAGTAGGATTTTTTTTGAATCCTATCCTCCTTCCAGGGCCCCCGCGCGCTCATATACTTACTTCGGTTTGGCACTTGAGGCTGTCTTCTCAGACAGCCTCGGGTGCGGGTCGCTCTCTCCAACTATCTTTGCTGGAAATTGTTAGTGAAGATGATATCACTACATCGCATTGATATGGCCATCCGATTCAAGTATTCAATTCTCTTTTTTTGGGCGCTTGTTGCCGCCCTTCCAGCTTATTCTCAGGTAAAAAGTGGCGCTTACAGCACCATGCTAAAAGGGCTGCTGAGCCATACGGTTCCGGAAATCAGCGTTCAAAAGGCGGTAAAACAACAGTCCAATGCCCTTTTCCTGGATGCGCGTGAATTGCGCGAATTTGAGGTTAGCCATATCCCGGGAGCTGTGCATGTCGGGTATGACCATTTCGACATGGCCAGGCTTTCTCTGCCGGCCGATAAAAACAAACCCATCATTGTATACTGCTCTGTGGGCTACCGCAGTGAAAAAATTGCGGAGAAACTAATTAGCGCCGGGTATCGCCAGGTGTCCAACCTTTATGGCGGCATCTTCGAATGGGTAAATCACGACTTCCCAGTGGTAAATAACTCGGGTGCAACCCAACAGGTGCATGCCTACGACCGTACCTGGGGTGTCTGGCTTTCCCGGGGAGAAAAGGTGTATAAATAGCGGACTGTTGGACTGTTGGACAATGGTCGTTGGACAT
>JADZFI010000056.1 GCA_020850025.1 Saprospiraceae bacterium | reverse complement strand
GTTTACCTCAGCATCGCCCAGGATGGCCACGAAGGGGACATTGCGCTTGGCGGCGTATTCAAACTGCTTTTTCAATTTGCCCGGTTCGGGGTAAATTTCCACCGAAATGCCGGCCTGACGGAGTGCCGTGGCGCACTGGAAGGCGTAGACAAAACTGGGCTCGTCGAACGAAGCCAGCAATATTTTGATGCTTTCTGAAAGGTTCTCCGGGAACAGGTTAAGACCCTCTAAAACGTCGTATACCCGGTCGGCGCCGAAGGAAACGCCAACCCCTGAAAGGCCCGGCACCCCAAACACACCCGTCAGGTCGGCATAACGACCGCCGCCGCCGATGCTGCCCATCTGGTAATTTTTGGCGGCTACTTCGAAAATACAGCCGGTGTAATAAGACAAGCCGCGAGCCAGGGTGATATCGAACTGCAACTCGTTTTGCAGCGTTGTGCCAGACAACAACTGGAAAACACGCTCCAGTTCTTCCAGGCCTTTCAGACCGGTTTCGCTGGAAGCAAAAATGGGTTTTAGTGCCTGAATATCAGGGGTTTGCAGTATTTTTTCAATGGTAGCAATGGCGCTGTCCGGAATGCCGCGCTCCGACAATTCCTTGCGCACGCCGTCAATGCCGATTTTATCCAGTTTATCCACGGCCACGGTCATGTCCATGAACTGGTCCGGAATGCCTGCCGCCTCTGCGATGCCGAACAGCACCTTGCGGTTGTTGATCTTGATGATAACGGGCAGGTTGAGCTTGGCGAAGGCTTCGTCGTAAATCTGCACGAGTTCTGCCTCGTAGAGAAGGGATTCCGACCCGATCACATCCACATCGCATTGGAAAAACTCGCGGTAGCGTCCTCGTTGCGGCCTGTCGGCGCGCCAAACGGGCTGGATCTGGTAGCGTTTGAACGGGAAAGAAAGGGTACCGCGGTTCATCACCACATAACGGGCGAAGGGTACGGTGAGGTCGTACCGCAGGCCGCGTTTGGCAATGCTGGAGGTGAGTTTTGCGGAGTTTTTGGTGGCCAGGGCATCTGCATCGGCGCCGGAGAGGAAATCGCCGTTGTTCAGGATTTTGAACAGCAGCTTATCTCCTTCTTCACCGTATTTGCCGGTGAGGGTGCTGAGGTTTTCCATGGCCGGCGTTTCAAGGGGTTGAAAGCCGAACTTGACAAATACCGAGCGCAGGGTATCGAAAATGTATTGGCGTTTGCGCACCTGTTCAGGGCCAAAATCGCGGGTACCTTCCGGAATAGAGGGTTTTGACATACTGTTGATTTTTTACCGCAGAGCCGCGGAGGCGCAGAGGGTTTTCTCACCGCAGAGGCACAGAGGTTTTTTTCTCCGCGCCTCCGCGCCTCTGCGGTAAAAAACACCTTCGAGACAGCCTCAGCAGAATAGACGACGCCAGCAGGCAATCGCCGCACAAAAGTAAGGAAAAACTACTGTCCGCCTGCGGTAACGCTAGCCAGGGTACCCAGGAACAAACCTTTCATGGCCAGCGTGCCGCCAATAATAACGGCTGCTGCTGTGGTGTAAAGGGCAATCTTTTTGTGCTTGTGCTCGTGGAAATGAGCTTTTTTGGCGGTTGAACGGCCCACCTGAATCAGGATAACGGCCAGCAGCATGGCGCTGATGTGCTCCATTTTGAAATAGCGCACCCATGGATCGCTGATAGGCATATCGCCGGTAGTGTAGGCGCTGGTGAAAAAATACTGAATCAGACCCAGCAGAAGTTGCAGGTGCGACAGAATGAGCAACACCAGAGAAGCCGTATCGTCGGTCTTTTCAAAGTGTTTTTTGCCCATCCAGCCCGACCAGGAGCGGAACAGTACAAAGGCAATGGCCGCCAGGATGAGGTAGCGGTTATAGGAGTGCAGAGCGTTAAGAATGGTATTCATAGACAAGGACTGTTTAATGTAACGGCGAATGTAGGAGTTTTTTCGGATTACGGTAGACGGCTTACGGTAGACGGCTTACGGTAGACGGCTTACGGTTTTGCTGAGATGCAGCAGGTAACCCCCGTCCACCGTAGGCCGTAAGCCGTCCACCGTAAGCCGTCTACCGTCTACCGTCAAGCAGATATATCATCCCCAGGTAGCCTCCGAAGAACAAAACCCTGAGGCCCCAAACAGCGGCATCGGGCAATAGTTCGCCGAGGCCGAGGGTGATTGCCCAGAGCAGGAGTGCTACAGCGGGGTACAGGGCCATCCGGCCGAGTTTATAAGGCACCGGATAGTGTTTTTTGCCGGTAAACCAGGTGGCCCAGCTCATGAAGGCATAACAACAGAGCGTTACCCAGGCGGCGCCGTAGTATCCCCATGCCGGTATCATGATCAGGTTGAGCAGAATGGTGATGCCGGCTCCGGCGATGGAAATCCAGGCGCCCAGGCCTGTGCGGTCTTTGAGTCGGTACCAGACGGAGAAATTGTAGTATACCCCCAACAAGAGGTTGGCGCAAAGTAAAATAGGCACCACATGCAGGCCGCTGTGGTACTTACTGCCAATGAAATATTTCACCAGATCCAGGAACAACAGGATTCCCAGCATACCCACAGCGCCGGCAATGGTAAACCACTTGGTAACCTCCGCTTGGGTGCGCATGGCGTCTTTGTCTTGCGCATGCCTGAAGAAAAACGGCTCGGCCGCATAGCGGTAAGCCTGAGTGAACAAGGTGATCAAGGCTGCCAGTTTGTAGTTGGCCCCGAAAATGCCCACCTGGCCCAGGTTTTCCTCGGGGCTTCCCGGTAACAGGTATTTGAGCATGGCGCGACTGAACATTTCATCCACAATGCCGGCCAGACTCACAATGATGAGCGGGGCGGCGTACACCATCATCTTGCGCCACAACTCCTGATCGAAGCGGGGTTGTATAGCCCGGAACTGCGGCAGGAGCAAGAGCAGTGTCACGGCGCTGGCCATTAGGTTCGACAGGAAAATATAGGCTACCCCCAGGCCCGGTTGCCAAACCGCGTGTACCCAGGTTTGTCCGTTTTCCGCAGCCCAGGGGCAGTACACCAGCCAGAACAGGTTCATGCCCAGGTTCACGACTATGTTGCTCAAGCGGATGGCCACAAAGCGCCGGGGCCGCTGCTCCAGACGAAGCCGGGCAAAAGGAAGTTCTGCCAGACAGTCGAATGTCAGGATAAGGGCGAAATACCGCACATACTCCGGATGTTGCGGGTATTGCAGAAAATCGGCAACGGGCTGGGCAAACACCAGCAACAGCGCGGCTATGATGGAGGTACTGCCCAGAATGGACCACATGCCGGTGGCGTAGGTCCGGTTGCGGTCTTCAGCAGGTGTACCGAAGCGGAAAAATGCCGATTCCATCCGGTAGGACAGAATGACCATCAGGAATGCCGAGGTGGCATACAAATCCGTTACCGCCCCGTAGTCGCTGGTGGATTTCAGCAAACGGGTGTGCAGCGGCACCAGTATGACCATGTTCAGGAGCCTGCCCACGATGCTGCTCAGGCCATACAAGGCGGTTTCTCCTGCCAGTTTTTTAATCAGCGACATGGCGGCAAATGTAGCGTATGTCGGGCATTTGCCGATCATTTACGATCCCCCCAGCTCCTCCCGATACCTCTTTATCATGGCCAGCAATTCCTCCCCGTAGCGTTCCAGTTTCACTCGCCCGATGCCCACTATTTTGCTCAGAGCCATGCGGTTGGCGGGGAGTTTTTGCACCAGGTCCAGGATACTGCGGTTGCTGAGGATCTCGTAGGGCTCTATGTCAAGTTCGGCCGCCATTTGATCGCGCCAGGTTCGGAGCTGCATGAAGAGCTTGCCGTTGGGTACGTTGTGCGGGGCAAAAGCGGATGAACTGGGGGAAAACCGGCTTTTCAAACGCGAAAAATCCAGTTCTGCATCCATTTTGCTGCGCAGGTACCGCGTGCTGCTAAATCCCTCCTGAACAGATACAAAGCAGGCATTTTTTAAAAAAATTGCCATTTGCGTGGCTTCCAATTGTTCTTTCAGCAGGGTTTTCACGCTTTGATTGTCGGTCATCACCGAGAGTTTTTGGGTGGCTTCCAGGAGACCTTTATTCAGTTGTTCGGCGAAATAAACGCCCGCTTTTCGGAGGCGTTCCTGCAGGGCGTCTTGCTCCTCCGGCAACTGCTCCTGACGGAAATACTGGATCAATTGCACTTTAAAACGCTCTGCCGGCTGGAGCACCATGCTGTCGAAACGCAGATACAGTTCGTCCACGGGTTTTTGCGCCTCGGGCAACAGCGCCCGGGCGTGTTCCCGGTACACTTTGCTTAGCTGCAGCAACTGCCGGTCCAGCGCACTGAAATCGAACAGCTCGCGCAGCAGGGATTGTTGGAACTCTGCTCTGGAGCGCGATAAATGCCGGCGGTCCGGGGCGTTTTTATCGGCTTCCTCGGTGTAGCGCTGCACCACCTGATCGGTTTTAACGCTCGACAACACAATTTTGGAGCGCAGCACAATGCCTTCAAAACTTTTGCACCGGCTCAGCGCTACGTACACCTGTCCGTGCGCAAAGGCAGCCTGAGCATCAATGATGGCCCGCTCGAAGGTGAGTCCCTGACTTTTGTGGATGGTAATGGCCCAGGCCAGCTTGAGCGGGAATTGGGAAAAAGTGCCCAGTACCTCTTCTTTTACCTCTTTGTTTTGCTCGTTGAGGGAGTATTTCAGGTTTTGCCATTCCACCCGACCTACGGGGATGGTTTCCGATTCTCCGGGGCACTGCACCAGAATATGTTCTTTGTCGAAACCCGTGATGACGCCGATTTTGCCATTGTAATAGCGTTTTTCGCGGGAGAGGTCGTTTTTCACAAACATTATCTGGGCGCCCAGTTTACAGTCGAGGCATTCTTCTGCGGGATAGGCCGAGGGCGGGAATTCACCTTTTATCTCGGCTTTGAAGGATTGCATGGGCTCGCGGATGGCGGCCAAATGTTCCAGATTGGTGCTTTGTGCCAGGTGGTTGTGGGCGGTGAGCGTGATGTAGGATTCGCCGTGCGGCGGCTGGAAATTGGGCACAAACCGACTGTTCAACAGGCGCAGCACCTCATCGTCGAGCTGGTTGTTGCGCACCTTGTTGAGGAGGTGGATAAATGTTTCGTCGGATTGTCGGTAAATGTGTTTTAGCTCTATGCTCACCGGCTCGGTGTCCTGAAGGGCATGGCTTCCGAAGAAATAGGCGGTGTCGTAATGTTCGCGCAGCAGGTTCCACTCTTCGTCTTTCACCACCGGCGGCAGTTGGTGCAGGTCGCCGATCATCAGCAATTGCAGTCCGCCGAAGGGTTTGCGCCGGTCGCGGTAGCGCCGTAGCACCTCATCCACGGCATCGAGCAGATCGGCGCGCACCATACTGATCTCGTCGATGACCAGCAGGTCCAGACTTTGCAGGAGTCGCACTTTTTCCTTGCTGAAATTTCGTTGCCTGGAGGGGTCTTTGGGGGCTCCGGGCACGAAGGGGCCAAAGGGCAGCTGGAAAAAAGAGTGGATGGTCATGCCGCCGGCATTGATGGCGGCTACGCCGGTGGGAGCCACCACCACCATACGTTTGGGTGATTCTTTTTTGATGCGATGCAGGAAGGTGGTTTTGCCGGTGCCGGCTTTTCCTGTCAGAAAAATGTTTTTGTGCGTGTACAGCACATAGTCGAACGCGAGTTCGAGTTCGGGATTGGTAATGTTAGACATGTGGTTTTCATTTGGGGTGTTTTTTGAATGATATACGAAGATAAGGGAATAGGACTTACGATGTACGATTTTTGACTTACGATTTTTGACTTGCGATGTACGATTTGCGACTTACGACTTGCGACTTGCGATGGATGGTTTTGTGGTGGTTAATGAAGAGAAAAAACGAAAAAGCCAGGGCATATTGGCCTCGCAAGAGGCCCAACGTTTGTAGCGACGCAACGCCCCGGGGCATCGCCCCTCAACGTTGGTAGCCCGGGCGGCGGGACGAAATCCAAATGCCGCATCGCGGC
>JADZFI010000055.1 GCA_020850025.1 Saprospiraceae bacterium | reverse complement strand
TAGGCAGCGAAGCTGTAGGATCTATTGTCCAACGCACGCGATGGCACCATAGGTGGCACTTCCCAGTCGTTGCCAAATCCTCCTGCTCCGCGCATCACCCTGTTTTTACCTTCCAGACTGTCGGCCAGAAAATGATCAAAGAAGTTGGCCCATCCCTCATCCATCCAGGCGTAGTACTGTTCATTGATGCCCATCATGAAGGGCATGTATGTATGCGCCGTCTCATGGACCGTCAACCCGGTTACAAATTCATCGGATACGCTGGCATCATTGATCATCATAGGGTATTCCATGGCATCGTTGCCGTTAAATACCGTCAGACAAGGGTAAGGAAACGGATATCCGGGCAGCCAGGTACTCATCAGCCGGATGCCGTCGGAGGCTATACGGGCTACACGTTTGAAATCGTTGGATTTTGAATCGTAAACAGCACTGACAAAGGTGCTTCGGCCGGTTTTATCATCCACGGTCACAGAAGTAGCATCCCAGTTGTAATGGTCACTGACAGCGAAGGCTACATCCGGCACCTCGCTTGCCTTGAACCGGAAAGTGTTCTTTTTTGCCTTTTTCAACACGGCGCCGGATTTGAGCTCTGCCTCGGAAAAGATGGAAATCACCTCTTTGCTTGTGTGCGCCTTTTCCCAGCGTTGGAAAAAGGCCGGCTGGAGCAATTCTGCTGCATTTTGCCATTCACCTGTGGCCCAAACCTGGTAACCACCCGGCACGGTAATATTCAACTCATAATTGGAAAAATCATGGTAAAACTCCTGCAGGCCGTTGTAAGGAGCGCTGGCCCATCCGTGCAAATCGTCGTACACGGCAATTTCAGGGTAGAAATAAGGCACAAAAAAGGTGGTGGGATCGCATACGCACTCCCGGGTGGCGTTTTCATCAGTTGGCATGGTAAATTCCCAGGAAATTTCCATTTGCAGGGATGATTTGGGCGGCAGGGGCTGTGCAAGCCGGATATCCAGAAAAGTGTTGTGCCGGCGTTGTGCAGAGGTAGCTACTGCGACGCCATTCACCCTAAGGCCCGAAATTTTGACACCATCGGTAATGTCCTCCACAGGCAGGTCGTCAGAGCGCTGACCACCTTTTTTATATAAATCGTGCAGGAGTTTGATCCTGATCATTTTCAGGGTGTCCGGACTATTGTTGAAGTACGTAACTTTCTCATCACCGGTAATCAGCTTTTTTTTGGGATTTAATGCCACATTTATTTGATAATTGGAGCTATTTTGCCAATAGTTACTTCCCGGCGTTCCATCCCAGTTTCGGAGGCCTTTTTCATAAGACCGTTCAAAATTACGGGGGAAAGGCAGGGTTGTTTTTTGGGCGTTCGCTAATGAAATACCTGCAATTAAAAGGAGGCAAAGAAAAAGTTGTCTGAATATCATGTTGTAGAAGTAGTGTGGCGCAAACCTACCAAAAGACCCGGCAAAAGTTCCGAGCAATAGGGTTGTTTTATACCATTTTGCCAATGGTGGCCATACTTAGTCAGTAATGATACCTTTGAACCTGACTTTGTTTGCCCAATTTCAACATAAATTTTGTCAAATCAAAAAAATACCTTTGTTTTGCCCTGATTTACAAGCAATTAAACAATATGTTACAGCCCGGAAAATTTATTTCCTCATCCAGGCTTTTCAAACATAACTACTAAAACTCGATCAAATGCGACCATTTATATTCACTCTTCTGACCCTTGTTTCTTTATCGGTGATGTCTGCTTTTGCACTGATTCAGGATGAAATTGGCAAGGCCAGCTATTATGCTGATTCATTACACGGCAGAAAAACAGCTAGCGGAGAACCCTACGACAAGAACGCCTTCACCTGCGCTCATAAAACACTGGCATTCGGCACTAAAATCAGGGTAACCCGACTCGATAACCAAAAGTCGGTAGTGGTACGGGTAAATGACCGTGGCCCGTTTGTGGAAGGATATGTCACCGATATTTCGCGTGCCGCTGCAGAATCCATAGGATTGATTCGCGAAGGCGTAACCAGGGTGAAAATTGAAATAGTGGAAAAGCCGGATGGCGTTCGGCCAGGCGCTAACGTCGAGAATAGCGTAAAGTTGGTTACAGGTTCTGCTGAAACCAGCGTAAGCACCGATCCAAAACCGGCTCAATACAGCACGGATCCACAACCTGCATCCACCAAAAATGCCGTTGCCGATGGCCCCACGCCTGTTAAGCTCCCGAAAGAGCTCTATTCCATTGACGTTCAACGCAGCAGAAAAGAAGGATTTGGCGTTCAGATCAGCACGCTTTATGATGCTGCCAATGTGATTCCAACGGTAAAAAAACTGCAACAGGAATGGCCCAAACTGGTACTGGTAAGTGTAGAGTCGGATGAAACCTATCACAAAAACACCTACCGTATCCTACTCGGGCCATTCCCCGACTCCAAAGCGGCCAGCATTCAACAAAAAGCTGCCGTCAAAAAGGGCTACAAAGGCTGTTTCGTGGTTAATTTGGAGGATATGTGACCCTCTACTTAAAAACCATCCACCTCTCTGTAGGCACTGATCAAAGCCATTTCTCCTTCCTGACCCTCCCGGGCATTTCCGTGTTCCATACCAAGGATGCCCGTGTATCCCTTTTGGTGCAGATGCCTGAAAATATTGCGGTAGTTGATCTCACCTGTAGTAGGTTCATTGCGCCCTGGATTGTCTCCGATCTGGAAATAGGCCGTTTCGTCCCAGGCCAGGTCAATGTTGGGAATCAGATTACCGTGTTGGATTTGCGCATGATAAATATCGTACAAAATCTTGCAGGAAGGGCTGTTTACGGCTTTGCAGATAGCATAAGCCTGCGAAACATCGGTCAAAAACAGTCCGGGATGATCCCTGAAATTCAGCGGCTCTAACACCATTACCAGGCCGTGTGGCTCCAGAATGGCGGCTGCCTGTTTCAGCGATTCGATGACATGGGCGGTTTGATAGTCTTTGTTTAAACGCAAATCCAGATGCCCGGGCACCACCGTCATCCAGGTGGCATTACATCGCCTGGCCACCTCCACGGCATTCCGGATATCTGCCAGGAATTCACTGCGTCTGGATGCATTACCACTGGCCAGATTTGCCTCATTCCAATAAATTTTGTGCGCTACAAAGACACCCATGGCCATGCCCAACTGCGCCATCAGTTTTCCCATTTTCTCCTGCAACTCGGGCGTTCTGCCCGACATGCCGTTGTCTTCAAACGCCGTAAAACCCTGATCCGCCATGAATCGTAATT
>JADZFI010000054.1 GCA_020850025.1 Saprospiraceae bacterium | reverse complement strand
TGGGCATCGGAGTTCCCGGCGAAGTACACCCAGGATTGGCTGGGGTTGGGGAATATTTCCAGTTCCGGAATAACATTGGCCGGCTGATGACTCCCGGTGGTAAAATCAGCGAACAGCCATTCGTAGGCGTCCGGAAATTCCCTCGCCCAGAACCATTCCGAGTGTTTTCCGTCAGGGATGACATTAATGGATTGTTCAGAGGCAACAAACCCTGCGGTAATCATGGCATTTGCCACTGCCTGCATGTCTTCCACTACATAGTTGGACTGTGAGCCATTGTTTTCTTCATCTGCGCCGGCTAAAAAATAAACGCGTGCATTGCCTTGTTTGGGGTGGCCAGCTACGTGGTTAACCGGTTCATTGTCGGCAAACCAAAAGGACGGACTGAAAACACCCGCTTTTGAGAAAATGTCCTGTCTTTCGGAAAAAGCATACATACTAATCAAACCGCCCATACTGCTTCCTGCGATACCTGTGGTGAGGCGGCCGGGAAGTGTGCGGTAGTTGGCATCTATATAAGGTTTGAGTGTACTGACTATGAATTCCAGATATTCATCGCCTTGCCCTCCGCCGTATTGCGGGTTGATCCATGGGGAGTATTCATCCAACCGGTATTGCCCGCCATTATCTATGCCCACCACGATACAACCCCAGTCTCCCTGGTTATGCAAATCATTGAGTGATTCGTCTACTTTCCATTCCCCAAAGGCGGAAGTATTCTGGTCGAACAGGTTTTGACCATCATGCATGTACAACACCGGGTAATTTTTCGCCGTGGTATTGTAGTCCGGGGGCAAATAGATCCAGATTCGACGGTACCGGTCGAGCTGTGGCATGTAAAAATCGTTGTCCAGCAACTGCACATTTGGCGCTGCCGTTCCATTACCACCGCCGCCCAGGTCTTCCCAGGTAAGGATGGTAAGGTTTACAGTAGTAGCTTGCCCATTGTAATTAAGTACACGATCCGGCAGGTAACCTCCATTGGCATTGCCCTCCACTGTAGCCCAGCTTCCACGGGTAAACTTGAATTTCACCTCTCCAATGGGGGGATTGAGCGTGATTTGATATTGTCCTGCGCCATTGCCGGTAAGTATATTGGTCGGATCGCCCGGGTTCCAGTTGTTGAAAGTACCGACAACGTGGATGTTGGCGCCTGCAGGCGTGTTGGCAGGTATCGCTGTTACCTGAAGCGTAAGTTGTGCTTGCGCGACCGTAACGACCGTGAGGATGAGGAGGGTAAAAAGGTTTGTTTTTTTCATCATAATGGGGTGGATAGCAGTAAATAGCTAAGTCATAACAAAGTCAGGGGCGGGAGCAGGGAAAAGCAGTTTCCGGAATGCCTATGGCTCACACCCTAACAGTTGCAGCAAATATGCTCCGAACAGTAAAGTTATGGTTCCCTTGACGGTGAAAAATATTACACCAGCCCAGCCCAGTTTTTTCAGATATGCTCTCCAGTTCTTTTTTTCCATGTTCAGTATCAGTTTCTCCCCGTTCAGACGAATTCTGATCGTAAAGTCAGATCCTTTGTTTCAAATTTGTCCGACAAAACAACGAAGCAGAACCTTTTCAACGGTTGGTTTTTTCCATTTTTAAAAATTTATCTCATGAATCGATTCATTTGGTCGGCGGGTAGCGGGATAGTACTGTGTGGGTTGTTGCTGATGTCGTGCAAACATGATCCGTATGTGAATCCGGAAAACCCGCCGATGACCGGACTTTGTGACCCGGACTCTGTTTATTTTCAGAACCAGGTTTTGCCTATTCTGGTGTCGAACTGCACAGAATCAGGCTGTCATAATCCGCAGGATCATGAGGAAGACGTTGTATTGGACTCCTACCAGAGTTTGGTAACAACGGTGGAGAACGGCACCTTAAACGATTTGCATGAGAATAAGTTGATGAGAGCCATTTTGGATTCTGATCCTGACGACCGTATGCCTCCACCTCCCAACGCTCCGCTTACTTCCGATCAGATCAATATTCTGAAGCAATGGCTATCGCAAGGCGCACAAAACAACGCTTGCGATGAAAACTTTGGCGGCTGCGATCCTGCTGATGCCAAATACGGCTCTTTTATCCAACCATTGGTTCAAACCAGATGTGTGGGTTGCCACAGTGGCAATAATCCGCAAGGCGGTATTAAACTCACCAATTACTCCGAGATCAAAACGGTTGCATTAAATGGCAAGTTATTCAGTTCAGTGACCAGATCCAGCAATTGGATGCCTTTGGGCGGAGCAAAGCTGGATGATTGCAACATTCAACGAATTCAGACCTGGGTACAGGCAGGTGCACCCGAGAATTAGTTTGGTGATCCGTCATCCATTTGCCAATTAGCACCGTAAATATACACAGACAGTTAGCGATTGGCTGCTACATTTGCCAAAACCATTCAACAACACGTGGATCACACATGAACAAACTACTTATTTCCTCTTTTGTCCTTGCTTCAGTTGTTATGCTTTCCCAAAACTCCTGCTACTACGATAATGAAGTAGATCAATATGGCGTTGCAGTATGCGATACCACCGGTATTAGTTTCAGTCAGGATATCATGCCGATTATCAATGCCAATTGCATCTCTTGCCATGTACAGGGAGGGCAACAGGAGTCCAGCCCGTTTACGAGTTATCAGGAGATCAAAAACTACAGTAGTGCGATGATGGAACGAGTAAACGGAGTGGGAGGGATCATGCCGCCCAGC
>JADZFI010000053.1 GCA_020850025.1 Saprospiraceae bacterium | reverse complement strand
TATCACCACCAAGAATCCGAACAAGATGCGCCGTTATCTGGAAGGGTATGAGTACCTGAAAGAGCGCATGGCACTGGTGTCGGAAGCTGACCGCCTTCGCCTATGGCAACAGCCAATTACAGGTGAAGTCATTATGAAAACCTTTGACATACCTCCTTCAAGAGAGGTGGGCATAATCAAGACGGCTGTCAGGGAAGCTATTTTGGACGGTGAAATCACCAATGAATATGAGGCCGCATATCAGCGAATGCTCGAGGAAGGCACTAAAATAGGCCTTGTTGCCAAGTAAGTGTTCACTTACGTTTCCTTTTTTTGTAATTCTCCAAAACAAACGATCCCAGACCGTTCAGGCTGGAATAAAAAGCCGCGCCATTGTTTGTCTGCGTGAATGTTTCCACAAAACGCATCAGATAGGGGTCACGGGCAATCATAAAAGTGGTGATGGGTATCCCCATTTTTCTGCAGCGAAGCGCCAGGCTGAGGCAACGGTTAACTATCTTACGGTCAAGGCCGAAGGAGTTCTTGTAGTAGTTCTTCCCGATTTTCAAACAGGTTGGTTTGCCATCCGTCACCATAAAGATCTGACGGTTGGGGTTTCTTCGCTTTTTTAGAATATCCAAAGCCAGTTCCAGACCTGCCACGGTATTGGTATGATATTCTCCATTGGTGAGATAGGGGAGGTCTTTTAACTCAATGGGCCAGGCGTCATCTCCAAAAACAATGATGTCCAGGGTGTCCTTGGGGAATTTGGTACGAATGAATTCCGCCAGAGCCAGGGCAACTTTTTTGGCCGGGGTGATGCGATCCTCCCCATACAAGGTCATGGAATGAGAGATGTCTATCATCAGCACAGACGACATTTGACTTTGGAAGTAAGTTTCATGTACTTCCAGATCATCTTGCGACAATTTGAAGTCGTCAATACCGTGATTGATATAGGCATTCCGCAATGAGTTGGTAACGGCCAGGTTTTCAAGACTGTCGCCAAATTCAAAGGGCTTTACATCTGCAGTGAATTCGTCACCCCGACCGATTGTGCCCGTAGTATGCTGTCCGCTTTTGGCTTTTTTTAGTTCACCGAAGATGTCGTCCAGGCTCTTTTGCCGAAGGCTGATTTCGAGTTTGGAGGTTGGCCCCATACCTCCCGGCGCATCACCATCCCTTTGAATGTACCCCTTCTCCTCCAGATCCCTGATAAAATCGCCCATACCATAGTCTTCCGATGTGAGTTTGTATTCCCGGTCCAGCTCGTTCAACCATGCAAGTGCTTCGTACACATCTCCGGACGTGTACAACATTAATTCCTGAAAAATTTTGAACAACCGGTCGAAGGCAGACTCGTTTGGGTCCGGTTGATAGTCTGTAAAGCGGAATCCTAGCATGGAGCGAAATCAGGCATTTGAACTCCTATAACGAAATACTCTGGCGCTTGGTTCAAATCACTACTGTACTCACTCTTCCTGCTCAACAAAGGTTACGCCATAATCTTCGAGCTCTGCCAGAACAGGCTCGTATACTTCAGGCATGGTGGGGATGTTTACACCTGCAGTGGAGATTTTTCCCAGGATAAGCAACTTCACAAAAATGCCCAGGGGCAAACCTACCAGCCTCGACATAGCCGTATCTGAGCTGTCGTGACCTTTCATGACCAAAGTAGAGGTAAGCTTTTTCTTTTTTCTTTGTAATTCGTATTCAAAGACGTGCTGCATGATCACCATGTCTTTATCCTGAGGTCCCAGCGCCCATTTTTCCAGCAGCAGATTTTCAAGGATCAGAGCAGGTGTAGCATCTTTGACTTTTATGCGCTTTTTGCTAAATAAGCCCAGCCATTCAAGTTTTTGCATGATTTCTGCATCCGGTTCCACCTCTATCATTTTGGCGATCCGGTCTTTAACGGAGCCGGTATGCTGGCTTATACCCAGAAAGGCTTCCATGAGATCGTGATAGGTCAGTTGATCACTGTTCACAATGGGGAAAGTGGCGTCGGTTAGACCAATTCGCACCAGCGCATTCCATGCATCACAGAATCCCTGATGTCTGATGGTTCCTCTAAAAAGGGTTTGTATGTTTTGCAGCCCGTAAGCTTCCCGGTATAGCAATGAGTCGCGGTTTGCGTATACCTCCCATTGGCCCATCTCAGGAATATCCACCAGTCGATACTGCCGGAAAAGTCTGCGATAAGGAATGTATTTCAGTTTGCCATCCTCCAGGAATTGGGCAGTGCCCTGGCCGGCAAGTACTACATTTCTTGGATTCCAGCTAAACTTGTAGTGCCATGGGTTATCGTCGCTCTCCGGAGCGACCAGGCCTCCGGTGTAGGAATAGAACGCCGTGATTTTTCCACCCTTTGCTTTTATTTGATGGATTCTCTGCATGGCGCTCATGTGGTCAATGCCTGGATCGAGGCCAATTTCATTCATGAATACCAGGGCTCTTTGCCTGGCCTCATCGCCCAATCGGAGTACCTGTTTACTTACATAGCTGGCCGTCACCATATGCTTGCCAAGTGCAATGCAGTCCTGAGCTACCTCGAGGTGCATCTGTGGCGGCAATAAAGACACCACAACATCATGACGCGAAATGATCTCCCGCCTGTCGTTCGGCTTTGAAGCATCCAGCCAAATGGCCCGGCCATGGGTATGGTCGTTTACTTTTTTACGTGCCAGCTCAACGTCTGAGTCGGAAACCGTTACGTAGAAGTTGTGCTCTTTGGCTTGTCCGAGAATATATTGAATGAGTGCGGTGGCAGATCTACCTGCGCCAATGATGAGTAAATTTTTCATAATGCTGGGGCAAAGGTAACTAAGTTAGAGAAGTTGGAAAAAGATGCCAGAGTACAAGCGTTTTTGCCAAAATATAATTCACAATCACATTAATTTTGGAACTTATTAAAAAACAAAAAATTATTAATTTATAGGATTTTACAAATTAATATATATACTATATAATAAAAGTATCTATGCTGCAAATTCACAATAGATGAAAAATGTAATTGTTCCAGAGCCCCCCGGGTTGAATGTTTGCAGCCCGATTCGAATGAAATAGTATCCGACTTTTTCACTAAATTTTCCATCATATGAGCACACCTGTTACCATTAAAATTAAAAACGGCACGATTCGGGTATCCTGTTCTCGTTAAGTTTTTAGGGATTTACCCGGCAGGATGCTCCGAAAACCGAAGAATTGTTCATGGGATTGTACAATCCAACACCCAAGCCTTGTCAGATGTGACAGGGCTTTTTCTTTTTAGAAACAAGCCTCCCGCAGAGATCTGAATGAGATTGTGCCGATATTTTGAAATACCTTCGCCACTTCATTTCGGTCTGCCATGAGATTTCTGACATCATCTATTTTTTTCTTGCTGATCAGTTGGTCGCTAAAGGGCCAGGGGAGTATTGATACTACTGTTTATCAAGTTGCAGATGTGCCACCATACCCCTTACTAAAGGCATGCACTCCGGAGCTTCATGCCGGATGGACTACTGATAGTGCCCGTTTGTGTGGTGAAAATCAGCTGTTTGCCATTTTGGCACAGAACATCAGATATCCAGAGGAAGCAAGGAATAACAATTTGCAGGGCACAGTAGTGATTTCGGGCATTATTGAACCAGCAAGTGGTAGAATGAGCGCTCTCAAATTGCTCAAGGATATAGGAGGAGGTTGTGGCGCCGAAGCCATTCGGGTGCTGAGAGTCCTGGATTCCCTGGGGCTCAGATGGCAACCCGGCACACTCAATGGCAAGGCTGTCAGGGTTCAGCATGCACTCCCGATCAGGTTTAAATTGCAGGCCGCGCTTCCTTACTATCTTAATTTCGATGGTGACACTATTTTCAATACCCTGGCTCAACAGGCGG
>JADZFI010000052.1 GCA_020850025.1 Saprospiraceae bacterium | reverse complement strand
GAGAAAAACAGGTATTTTTCTTTGTTAACGTTCATGGCGTAATCCTTTCCGGCAGGCAGGCAGATCAAAAAGGTGCCGTTGGCGCGGGTGCTGACGCTGGTGAACACCTTTCCCGTTTTCAGATCCATGATTTCCGCTTTAGCTATGACCGGGTAGCCGGTGGCCGCGTCGGTCACCTTCGCTTTGACATACGTAACCGCTTTTGGCCGCCCGGATTCCGGCATGTCAAAAGCGTACAGATCCAGCCCGCCCCGACCGCCCGGACGATCGCTGGCAAAGTAGGCTGTACGGCCGTCGAGGCTCACCACCATCATCCCTTCATCGCCTTTGGTATTCACGGGGTAGCCGAGGTTTTCGGGTGGCCCCCAGGAGCCGTCGGGTTGCCGGCGGGTAACGAACAGATCATTACCGCCCATGCCCGGCAGACTGTCGGAAGAAAAATACAGCGTTTGTCCGTCGGGGTGCAGGAACGGGCTTTGCACAATGCCGCCAACATTGATGTAGGCAGGAAGCTTTTCCGGTTTTTCCCATTTTCCGGAGGCGTTTCTGGAGGTTTGCCAGAGTGCAACGGGAGGCGTTACGCCATCTGCGCCGCGGGCAAAAATGATGGTCCGGTTATCCGCTCCGATGGTGGGTTGCGACTCCCATATTTCCGAATTGATGACTGCGCTGAAGGGCACAGGTTTCGTCCAGCCGGTGCTTTTTAGTTGCGACCAATACAAATCGCAGGCCCCCTGGGCGCCCTCGTCTTCCCGGTTGCAGCCGGTGAGCGCCAGCCAGGAACCATCCGGGCTGATGGCCTGAGCGGCTTCACCGTAGCGGTCGGTATTGATGCCGATGAGCGGTTCTGCGGTTTGCCAGGCGCCGTTTTTGTATTCGCTGCGGTACAGGTTTTCGTCGCTGCCGCCATCGCGCCGGGTAAATACCAGATCGCCCTCGGCGGTGAGCGAGGGGAAATACTCCATCCAACGGGTGTTGATGGAATCACCGAGCGACCTAGGTTTAAACGGAACCGGATTTTTAACCGCTTGTGCGGCAAATTTTGCGCTGGCAATGAGTCGTTCGGCCTGTTTGGCGCGTTTGAGGTTTTTGGGTTTACTGTTTAAATAAGAAGCTGCATGTTGGGCGCATTCGTTGAACTTATCGAGTTCCCATTCCGTCTGCGCCAGAAACATGAATGCTACCGGTGCATAGCTGCTGTCCATGGACAGCGCTTCTTCAAAGTGCTTTTCTGCCTTGAAAAAATCGCGCATGGTAACGTAGTTATCGGCCAGTGCCAGTTTGGCGTCAATAAAGTTGGAATCTGCTTTCAGGGCTTTCTCATAGTAGCCCTGTGCAATGGCAGGATGCCCGAGATCGGATTCGTCTTTTCCGGCTTTAAATGCCGACAGTGCCTTGGCAGAAGTGGTCTGCACCGTGGTATACTGTTGACAGAAAAGCGTTGCCGGGGCAAACATTAGGACGAATGTCAGATTATAAAGCTTCATAGATATGGAAAACGTAGGTTTGGGGGCAAATGTTATGAAGAATAATGAAGTGCCATACAAACTCCCACCCAACCAGCAGATAATTTTCTGCGTCATCCGGGTATGTTAAACACCAAATCTTATTTTCACATGAAAAAATACAGCCTTGTTATTGCCCTTGTTCTTTGCGTCCATGCCATTTTTGCCCAAATCCGTGTGGGATTGACCGGTGGCGCCAATTATACCTCTTGGACATGGAAGGTGGACCATCTCCCTGGTGGCGCCTTTCAGAACGACCCGGCTTTTGGCTGGCGCGCCGGCGTACTGGCAGAAATTCCCCTGAAGAAACAATTAAGTCTGCGGGCAGAATTTGGAACGCAGGTGAATGCTAATAAAAAAAGAGTAGACTATGTATTTCCATCTGACATATTGAGCGGAGATTTGGAAGGCACTCCGTATATTTACCGTGAAAACTATCAGTTTTGGGAAGGAAGCATCCTTGCAGAAGTAAAACCGTTTAGAAAAGCTTCCTGGCTCTATTTTGTGGCCGGTGCTACCGGAGGCAGGCTCACCAAAGCATGGACCAGTTTCAAGCCGCTCGAGCCGGAAAAAGAACATCTGGAAGGAGGCCAAATTCTGATAGATAACAACGACTGGCATCACAACCAATTTTCGGCAGATTTGGGGCTGGGAGGCAATATACCCCTGAGCAAAGCTTTCACCCTCAAACTGGAATCTCGTGTTCAATACCATTTCAGCGAGCTGGATGATCTGGACAATTTGCATACCCGACTATTCCCGATCCAGTTGAATCTGGCCTGCGTTTATCAATTATAAGCTCATTTTTATGCGCACCCTGCTGCTCTCCGCATTCCTGCTGCTCGGCGTTACGCTGCATGCGCAGTCCACCAAACCAGAACCCGCAGAGACACCCACTCCTGCGCCCAAACCGGCCTATCGCTCCCCGGGAGTGAACATATCAGGCCCAACCACCATCTGCAAAGGCGGAGAAGCCATCCTCAAAGCAGAAGGAGACTACGAAAGTTTTGAGTGGAACACCGGTGTGCAAGACCGCTTCCTCCGCGTACGCGAGGAAGGCACTTACGAAGTCACCGTAGTCACCAAAGGCGGCTGCCGACTCACCAGCTCCGTAACGGTTCGGGTGTTGCCGTGTATTTAGACGGCTTACGGTAGACGGCCTACGGTGGACGGTAAACGGCCTACGGTGGACGGCGTGGCACAACCCACCGTCCACCGTAGGCCGTCCACCGTAAGCCGTAAGCCGTAAGCCGTCAAAAATTCCGATCTTTGCCCCATGATTGACTTTCCGGAACTACGCGACGAGGCGCCTGAAGCGCCGGTATCCTTCCATTTTGAAGAGGTTTCCTTTGAATTGCCCAATGAGCAGCGGCTGAGCAGTTGGCTGCAGGGCGTGGCCGAAAGCGAAGGAAAGGAGTTTGTAGAGGTGCAGTATGTGTTTTGTACCGACGAAAAACTGCGCGAAATGAACGTGGAATACCTGGACCACGATTATTACACCGACGTCATTACTTTTCCTTACTCAGACCAGGCCGTACACGGGGATGTATTCATCAGCTACGACCGAGTGGCCGACAACGCCCAGCGCCTTGAGGTGCCTTTTGAACTGGAATTGTGCCGGGTGCTGGTACACGGCGTGCTGCACCTCTGTGGTTATCTTGATAAATCCGACGAAGAGGAAAAACGCATGCGGGAGAAAGAGGATTTTTACTTGGGGAGATTGTAAGAGCTCTTAAAGCTCTCTCACCCAAATATTCCGGTAACTCACCAGATCACCGTGGTCCTGCAGCTTGATGGGCCCTTTGCCGTGCGCCTGATAAACCGGCAATCCGATGTACTCGGTAGGGCCTTTAATCTCGGTATTCAACTGGATCACCACCCCGTTGTGCAACACGGTGATGCGCGCCGGGGCCGTTAGCATTCCGTCGGCATTGAAGCGGGGGGCCGTATAGAGCATATCGTAACTCTGCCATTCGCCCGGCTTTCGGCAGGCGTTTACCAGTGGAATGCTTTGTTTGTAAATGCTGCCAGTTTGGCCGTTGGAGTAGGTGCGGTTTTCGTAACCATCCAGCACCTGCACTTCGTAGCGGTTTTGGAGAAAAACTCCGCTGTTGCCCCGGCCTTGCCCCTCTCCTTTCACCACTTCAGGGGTTCTGAATTCCAAATGCAATTGCACATCGCCAAAACTGCGCCGGCTAAGGATATCGCCTGCACCGGGCTTCACCGTGCCGGCGCCCTCCTGCAGCGTCCAGGTTACGGCGGAGATGTCGCGCGCGCTTTGCCATTCCTTCCAATTCGTGCCGTCGAACAACACGATGGCATCCGACGGCGCCAGGGAGCCCGATCCGGGCGTTACCACCCGCGGCACGGGCGTCCACACTTCGGTAGCTTTGGGATCGGTGATTTGGGCGGAGAGGTAGCTGACACCGAACATCAGCAGAAACAAAACGAAGTTTATACGTTGCATAGATGGTTGTCGCCCCGCCGGGGCTTTGGAGACAGGGTTTGCATTACTTCACGCCCGCATCGGCGTCATTCTTATCCTCATCGCTGAGCACCCCATCCCCGTCGCGGTCTTTGAACAGGTAGGTTCTGGCAAACTGCACGGCGCCTCGACCCACTTCAGCGCCGATGATCCGGCCGGGAATATCGTCGAAAGGCGCTTCCGTGCCGCTCCAGATGCGCGAGAGCGAGGCCTGATCTGCCGCATCGCGGTAGGTGGCCCATTGAAGGGTGACGTCTACACTTGGGCCTTTTTCGTATTGGAGAAACATGCTGTTCGCCTTAACGGTGTACTCGCCGAGTCCGCCGGGGAAATAAGCATCGCCGGTGAGCCAGCTTAGAGCCTCTGCACCGGCATGGGCCAGGGCGGAATGACCGGATACAAAACCGGAGTACGGCGGACTGATGAACCATTTAGGCTGGTACGGATACCAGTTTTCCGCCAATATCCAGCCTGTGCCGGCCATGTCGGTGGTGGAATCAGCAATCATGGAAGGACCCTTCCAGGCAAAAAATTTGATTTTGCCCAGGTTGACGTTTTTAGCGCCGGCCAGCGGATCGCCTTTTTTGATCACCTCAATGCGTCCGGGCAGAAGCGGAATACCTGCCGGATGGTAGGAGGGTTCCTGCGGACTCGTGCTTTGTCCTTTGGCAGCCATAAAGCGCAGGGCCGTGAGCGGCCGGGCGCTGTCGTACCATCCCTTTACGCCCCAGGCGGCAATGGCGGCATCGTGCAGAGCGCCGCTGAGTACAAAACAAGCTTTTACGTCCCATTCCAGATCGTTTACCGCTTGTCCTTTTCCGTTGATTTTCTTATTTAAGCCGGGTTGATCGCTGACGTAGTGCAGCAAGGTGAGCCAATGCCCGGCGGCTGTTTCCTGGTTGGGGCCTTCACTCCAATAATGCGCCGCCACCCGGGTGAAATCGCCGCGCGGAACCTGTAGCGGAGTATAAGGCTGCCCGGTGCGCGGATTGAGGGTGTGCCCGGCGCCGGGATCCTTACCGGTTTCGAGTCCGTAAAAATCGCGAAGCTCTGCCAGCTTGGAAGGATAACGCGACACATTGCCCATGGCCCCGGGCGATACGTCCCACATCACGCCATCGGCGGGCGAGAGCAGCCCCGACCAGGCGGCCACCAGGGCGTAGTTCCACTGGTAGTCGGCACTTGAACCGGCGCCTTTGGCGGTATCCAGGCGGGGGAGAAAATCTGCGCCGGGATCGAAGTAGAGCCTGAAATCCTGCCGATCGCGCACAAATACTTTTTGGTCGGTTCGTTTCAGGGCAAAGGGCGTTACGCGGCCCCAGTGGGGCGTTTGGCAACTTTGGGTGCCGGTAAGGCGGCGGCCGCTGCCGTCAATGGAATCAATCAGCATCCACAGGGGTTTGCCACCGCAGCGACATTCCAGCATAGGGTAGCCATCGTTGTCGAGCGCGCGGCGCATTTTCACCGGCTGCCAGCGATTGGGGTCCTGCACCTGCCCCGCACCCGGCCGTATCACCTCCATGGGCGGGTTGGCAGGCTGGTATTTGGTATTGGAGTAGTTATTTTCTTCGTTGGAGCCGTCTTTGGAACCCATTTGCAGCACACATTGGGCAATGTAATTGCCGAGTGCCGCCGGAGAGCCGGAGGTGTAGTCAATGGAATGATTACGGTAGTCGTACCCGTGTTTGGTCATCATATCCCGAAAACGCGTCATTACCCCCGATGCCTGCGGCGAATGGGTAAAGCGGGAGGTCAGAAAACGGTAGGCGGCAAAGCTGATGGCCTCATTGCGCGCCGCTTCCACATCCTTGGGCGCGGGCACCCCCTTGCAGGGACAGGTAAAGCCGGAAGCCGTGGTTTGGCCCAGCATGTAGGGGCGCGCGGTGGTATCGTAAGCCGCCCAGGCATCGTACATGGCCACAGAAAAATGGAACAGATTCCGGGCCTGCACGGCGGGCCGGGCCAGGTCTTCGTCTATGGTTTTTAACACAGCCTCGCTCCACTCCCGCGCAATGCTGTGCTGGGCGGGGAGCCTGAAGGCTGCACCAAGGAAGAATAAGAAGATAGTGGCAGTTCGAACAAACGGGTATTGACGCATGAAGACAAAAGTACGAGCCAAATTCAACAGGTAGTAAACCCGACCCCAAATCTTGGCCTCCGCCCCGACAATTCTGCCCCTTTCTTCTATTTTTGATAGCCTAACGCAAACACACAAAGTCCATGAAATTATCAGTGTTGATACATTTATACGTGGCTTCTTTGTAGGTTTCTGTCCAAGTCCCGGGTGCTCGGGCAATTTTAGCACCCCACTTGAATTCGTAGCCATGTAGCCGGCCGCCATATTCCTCTACATAATCAAGTTCCGCCCCTGTTTGTGTGCGCCAGAAATACCTGTTGGCATGGTGAAAATGATAGGCAGAGGTTTTTAATCGCTCAACCATAAGGAAATTTTCCCATAACTGACCAATATCCTGCCGGGTGGCCGGTGGCTGATAGTTCTCGATCAAGGCATTCCGTACCCCTAAGTCATAGAAATATATCTTGTCCATTTTAACCATCTCCTTGCGCAGGTTTCGGCTAAATCCGCTTAATCTGAAGATAACAAAAGCTTTTTCCAGGAGGTCAATGTAATTGTTTACGGCATCTCTGTTGATTTGCAGGGTATTGGCTAATTCATTTATGGATATCAGATTTCCTGCCTGCCAAGCCAGCATTTTCAGTATCTGGCGCAACTTTTCCGGGTAGCGGATATTAGCCAGAGCTAAAATATCCTTGTATAGATAAGATTGTGTAAGCTCCTGCAGATACCGCTCCTTTTTTTGTCGGTTTTCTATACCAAGTACCTCCGGATAAAGCCCATATACAAGCCATTCGGGCAATTTTTGTGAAACCTCGTGATCATTGGCGCCATGATGCAAGGCCCACTCTTCCGCGGAAACTGGAAACAAGTGAAAGGTCCAGGTACGGCCGGTCAGCGGCTCCTTAACACGATTGGCAAGATCCAACGATGAAGAGCCGGTAGCGATAATTTTTAGTTCAGGTATCTGGTCGTGCAATATTTTCAGATTGATGCCTATATCTGGAATGCGTTGAGCTTCATCCACAAACAATAAATCGTACCCGTGAACCAGTCCGTTGAGTTGGTCGAGATTGCGACTGGAAAGGCTATCCAGAAAGGGAATATTGTCGGCATTGATCTCCAGAACCTTACCTGGAAACCCGCGCAAGGTTTCATGAATGAGCGTGGTTTTACCTACCTGACGAGCGCCGTACAGCACCAGCACTTTGCTTTTGGCAGCGGCCAGTTCAGCTGAAAGATTTTGTTCCTGAATGCGTTTTATTAGCATGAGCGCAATATTAGGAAGCAAAAATACGCGATTTGTGCTGATCAACCAGCACAAATCGCGCTTTTTTTGCTGATTGACCAGCATAATTGGCGCTTCCTGCAAATCCCCTATTTAAACACAACCATTAGTTTGCGCTCAAGACCGGATCGGCCCATCCTGAATGTGTTTATAGCCCCATGCCGTCTTCCTTGTCAAACACCCCAAATCTTGGCCTCCGCCCCAACAAATCCATCCTATTCTCCCATCCCTTTCCCTTTCTTTTCCACTTTCCTGCCTACCTTTGCACTTCTTTTCGGACGATGGACTGTTGGACGATGGACGTTGGACTTGCGCTCGGGGTAATGGATCATTTCCACTTCATCGAG
>JADZFI010000051.1 GCA_020850025.1 Saprospiraceae bacterium | reverse complement strand
TTTTGTAGCCGGGTATCAAATGGGATTTCAATGTTCACCAGTGGGGCGGCTTTCATTTTGGTCCAGAAATCCAGCGGAATAAACACTCTTCCGATGCTTTTACTTTCATTTTCAATCCAAACCCGGCGATCCGGGTCAAGTGCCTTTTGAGTGTGGAATAATTCATTTTCAAATTGCTCCACAGTGGGTTGGGGTTGTTCTCCAATAAAACCAAAGGCAGAGCCTTTGTGGTGAGCGAGGGCTTCAAGGTCAATAATTTGTTCACCGGCATCCTGTAGCGCATGTAACACCTTGGTTTTGCCGGAACCGGTTTGTCCGCCAATGACGATTAGTTTGAGGTCAGTTTTTCCGAAGTAATTCAGCAGGTGTTGCCGGTAGGCTTTGTAGCCCCCGCTCAGGGTGGCTACTTCAAAGCCCGATTGTCTGAACAGCCAGGCCATGCTGCCGCTGCGCTGCCCGCCCCTCCAGCAATGAATGGCCAGGCGACGGTTGGGCGCCAGTTTTTTGGCTTGTTTGACAAAGTCGGCCATTTTGGGGCCTACAATGCGCAAGCCAAGCTCCATGGCCTCTTCTTTGCCGGTTTGCTTGTACATTTTTCCCACTTTAGCGCGTTCCTCATCGGTAAAAAGTGGAAAACTGATAGCGCCCGGGATATGCCCCTGGGCATATTCGCCGGGTGAACGAACGTCGAGCAGCACACAGTCTGCACTCAGGGCAATAAATTCCAGAGGATTCAACACGGCTTCCATGAGCCGCGAAGGTAAGGATTTGGAAATTGGGGAAGCAGGTTGGTGGTAATTAGGTTGTATGAAAATGGTTCAGACCTCGCAAATTTTCAAAATCTGCGAGGCCTGAACCATTTTCATCCATTCCAAAACCCGTTTTTACTGGTTGGTAACTGTTCCCGAGCCGGAAACGGCGGTTTTCACCTTTCCTTTAACGCCCAGTTTGACGTCGCCTGAGCCACTGATGGCCACATCAGCGCTGCTGCCACCAAGAGCAGAGGCGTCTACATCGCCGGAACCACTGATGGCAATTTCCTGTTCCTCTGCTCTGCCCTTCAGCAACATATCACTGCTTCCGGAAATGGCAATATCCAGATCCTCCACATCCAATTCACCTTTGAAGTCGCCGGAGCCGCTGGAAGCATATTCGAATTCTTTGCCTTTGATGACCGACAATGCTTCCACATCGGAACTGCCGCTGTTGGCTACGGCTTTGATATTTTTGTAGGTAATGGTAATGTTGGCTTTGTAATTGCGGTAATTTCCTTTTTTGGTGCTTATTTTTAGGGTTCCGTTTTTAACTTCGGTTTCAATCTGATCAGGGTCTATGCCCTTTAGGTCCAGTTGAACGCTTTCTTCAGTTCCCTGTTTCAGGAAAACAGCATCAAAACCGCCGGAAATGCCGATTTTATCAAAGGAACTCAGCGTGCGAGTGACACTGGTTGATTGGGCTGTCAGCAATGACGGAATAAGTAACAAAGCAAAAAGTTGGATCTTCATAGTGTGATTTTTAGTGATGAATGTTGTGAGGACAAAGACAGAACTTTGTTGAAACAAGTTGCATAAAATGGCGTCGGCGGGTGCAAACTTCAAATTACCATTACTTTTGCCCTTCCAATGCCCCTAGGCATCAGGCATCAAACACACCACGTAAAGACCACATACGGCATATATGTCAAAGAAATTGCTGATCGTAGAGTCGCCTGCAAAAGCGAAAACCATCGAAAAATTTTTGGGCTCCGATTTCACCGTCAAGTCTTCCTATGGTCATATCCGCGACCTGGAAAAAGGGAACGACCTGGGCGTGGATGTCGAAAACGGCTATCTGCCGAAATATGTAATCCCCAGCGACAAATACAAGACCGTCAAGGACTTACGAGAAGCTGCTGCCCGCGTTGGTGAGGTTTGGTTGGCAACGGACGAAGACCGTGAGGGAGAAGCCATTTCCTGGCATTTGTGTGAGGTGCTTGGACTCGATCCGAAAATGACCAAGCGGATCGTTTTTCACGAGATCACCAAAAACGCCATTCAACGCGCCGTTGAAAAGCCCCGCACGGTTAATATGAACACCGTCAATGCCCAGCAGGCGCGTCGGGTGCTCGACCGGTTGGTGGGTTGGGAGTTAAGTGGCTTGTTGTGGAAAAAAGTGAAGGGGCAACTTTCTGCGGGACGGGTTCAATCTGTAACCGTAAAACTGGTGGTAGAGCGGGAGCGTGAAATTCAGGCGTTTAAAATTTCGCCGTATTTTAAAATCGTCGCCCAGTTCTTTGCTAAAAATAGCCAGGGTAAGACTGTTACTTTCAAAGCAGAGAGCCCAACCCGTTTCGAGGATCCTGCAGGCGCGGAAGCATTCCTGCAAAAATGTATCGGCGCTCAATACAGTGTTTCCAGTATTGAAGTAAAGCCAACGCGGCGCAAACCGGCTCCACCTTTTACTACTTCTACCTTGCAGCAGGAAGCAAGCCGGAAGCTTGGCTTCTCGGTGAACCGAACCATGTCGGTGGCCCAGAAACTCTACGAGGAGGGCTTTATTTCCTACATGCGTACGGATTCTACCACCCTCTCGGAACAGGCACTGCAGGCTACCGAGGCGGAAATCGTAAAGCAATACGGCACGGATTATCATCAAAGACGCCAGTATAAAACCAAAAACGAATCGGCACAGGAGGCGCACGAAGCCATCCGACCCACGTATTTTGAACGGCTGAATGTGAGCGGAAACCGCGACGAACAGCGTTTGTATGAGCTTATCTGGAAGCGCACCATGGCTTCCCAAATGGCCGACGCCGAACTGGAAAAGACCATTGTAGATATAGACATCAGCACGCAGCCCCAGAACAAGTTGGTGGCAGAAGGGGAGATTCTTAAATTCGATGGATTCCTCAAGGTTTATCTCGAGAGCTCAGACGAAGAAGAGGATGAAACCGCCGGCATGTTGCCGCCTTTGGTTCGTGGCCAGAAACTGGACCTGGACGATATGACAGCCACGGAGAAGTTCACCCGCCCGCCCGCCAGGTTCACAGAAGCGAGCCTGGTTAAGAAGCTGGAAGAGTTAGGCATTGGCCGGCCAAGTACCTATGCGCCTACCATTACCAAGATTATGGAGGCCAACCGCGGATATGTGGTAAAAGAAAGCAGGGAAGGGGAGGAGCGCAGTTTTCAGGTCA
>JADZFI010000050.1 GCA_020850025.1 Saprospiraceae bacterium | reverse complement strand
TAGAGCTTCATCAAGCCGACCCATTTTCCAGAGCAGGTTTGCAATATTCCCAACGCTTCCAAAATATAAAGGGTGCAACTCCCCCAACTGTCTTGATCTTATTGAAAGCGCTTCATTGTAAAGCTCCAACGCTTTGGCATACTGGCCTTCATTTTCATAAATAAGACCAAGGTTGTTTACACTCCAGGTATAATCCAGGTGATCCTTGCCTATGGTGACTTCACGAATGTCTCTGGATAACAGGTACCACTCTTCAGCTTCTCTGTAATAACCTGGACCGCCGGCTAAAAACAACACTCTGCCACGATTAAAACAGGTGTTGGCAAAAACCGGTGAGCGCTCTCCCTGCTGGCTGCGTGCCAGATGTGCCGCCATTTCATTTACTGCCAGGGCCTCCTCCAGATTCCCCTTTGCCGTAAACGCTCTCGATATCTGGATCAAACTATCTACCTGAAAAGCTACCCTGACTGAATCGGCAGATTGGCCGTATACCTGACCGCTGATGAATAAAGCAATAGGTAGCCAACGGGAGAAAAATCGTGGGGGCATAAGGTTGTATTGAGTGGTTTGGGCAAGGAAAGTGAAGACAAACATAGGCTTTTTGCCCTCAAAAACAAGCTTTGAAATTTTTTTAAAAAAATACATCCTCCCCGTGTTCCCTTTTTCCCCCTCGCCAAATTTATGATCAGAAGCGCATCCAAACGAACACCATGCGCCCAAAACATTCACCACCAATTTTATCTGATCATGAAAAACATAACCCTCTTTTACACACTGGTACTTACCCTCGGGTTTACCACCGCCATTCAGGCACAACATTCCATCGACCGCCAGGTAATTGGCTCAGCAGGCGCCTTGTGCACCTCCGGCTCTGGCGCCTCTCTGCTCTTCACCGCAGGTGAAATGGCCATCCAAACAGTTGCCGCTCATACGATACTCACCCAGGGCTTTCACCTGGTGAGTGTTGAGCGGACCACACTTGCTTCAAAGGATGCCAAAAAGGAAGCTGCCGTGAACATGCAAGTGTTCCCAAATCCGGCCTCTGATTACCTGCACATTCAGTCTGAACAGACACTTGAGGTGACACTTGTCAACCTCCAGGGCCAGGTAGTGATCCCTTCAACCACCATCCTGCAAGCTGGCCAGCTGGACATTCAACACCTGTCGACAGGAACCTACATGCTGCACAGTACCCTGGAAAACGGCGCTCCTGCCAGCTCCTTTAAAATCCAGGTGATCCACTAAAACACCATTCCATTCACCCATTTCTTTTCAAACAACCTTGCCTTCTGGCAATCACTTAAAAAAATTTCAAATCATGAAAAACGCACTCCTCTTCATCGCTCTTTTCTTCGTAGCTTCTTTCGCTCAAGCTCAAACCGGCGCTCCGCGCAAATTCAATTACCAGGCCGTTCCACGCACCGCCTCAGGCGAATTATTGCCCGCTAATACAGAAGTAAACGTACAGTTCCTGCTCAGTAAGGATGGCTCTAATAACATAGCCTATGCTGAAGAACAAACCCTAACTGTTGGTATCAATGGCGTAATCAACGCTCAAATCGGCGGCGGCGAAGCCTCCAATGGCTACGCACATCAGTTTGATGCGCTGGATTGGGGCCAAAACAGCTACTACCTTGGAGTAGCCGTGGATCTGAACAACGACGGTATTTTTGATGAAACCGAAAAATTCCCGGCAACTCAATTGCTCTCCGTTCCTTATGCTCTTTATGCCGAAAAAACAGGCGCCAACACTATTTCCCTCGACCCAAAAACCGGCAACGGCGGCGATCCCGAAGGAACTTCCAATTACATCCCTAAATTTACCGGAACCTCTACCATCGGCAACTCGGTGATGTACCAGAGCACCACGAACCGGATCGGGATCAACACCACCACACCAGAGGGCGATCTCCACATCCAGGGCGGCAAAACTGTGCTCGGAAATGGCGGCGAACGGTTCAACATCGCCCTGCGCACCGACGGTAAAGTAGCCTTTGAAGCCAACGGCACAACCGGCGATAATACGCTGGTCATTGACGACGATGGTGATAAAAGCGTGAACATCGGCACCGCTACGCCGATAGCCGGCTTTAAGCTGCACGTAGCTGGCAAGGCTAAATTTGACAATGGTGTGTATTTCGGCACTACGGAGGGACTTCTGGACGGCGGCACGAAACAAATTGCCTGTAATTCAGACTTCCGTCCAACGCAGCATAATACCTTTAACTTGGGCACCACCAATACCCGCTGGCATAACATCTTTGGCAATAATGGTCGTTTCAATACAGGCTTGGGTGTTGGCCAAACCGGAGCTATCAACGCAGTGCTGGATGTTATCGGCGATATCCGCACCGGCAACGGCACCAAATACATTACCCTGAATGGTGCAGACTCAGACCTGACCATCAAAGGCGTGGGCGATAACATGCAGATGTACACCGGTAGCGGCAACCACCTGTTACTTCAATCCAGCAGCCAGGCCGGCACAGTGGGCATCGGTTTCACGCCAACCAACGATGATTACAAACTCCGTGTAGCAGGCAAAGCCAAATTCGATGACGGCGTGTATTTCGGCAGCGTGGAAAGCTTTACGGATGGCGGTTCCAATCAAATTGCCACCAACTCAACGATCCGCCCGGTGAACGATAACCTGCGCAGCCTGGGTACTTCCACTTATCGCTGGAAAGATGTTTGGGCAGTAGACGGCACCATCAATACCTCTGATCGCCGACTGAAAAAAGACATTCAACCCATCAACTATGGTCTCACAGAATTGATGAAACTCAACCCGGTGTCATTCCTTTGGAATCAGGAAGGCATGGACCGCGAACGCCGCCTCGGATTCATTGCCCAGGAATTGCAACCTGTACTGAAAGAGGTGGTGCGCACCGAAGAACTGGTGAGCGATGCCGTAACCAAACAGGATTCCTGGAGACCAACTACCCGACTGGGTGTAGCTTATACCGAAATCATCCCGGTAACAGTGAAAGCCATTCAGGAACAGCAGCAAATCATTGAAAAGCAGCAAAAAGAAATCAACGATCTGAAAGCAGAACTTGAGAGCCTCAAAAACGATGTGCAGGCCATCAAAGCCATGTTGAAAAAGTAAGATATTAAAAACCAAAATCGCGGTAGTTCGGGTTGCCCCGGGCTGCCGCTTTTTCGTTGTTCAAGCATGTTTTTTATGGCTGGAAAATGCCAACACAGGATGCTTTAACCCTCACTCCACATACAACACCAGCCCCTTCAGATACGATCCCTCCGGATGAAACAAACTCACCGGATGATCAGGGCTTTGGGATAAGTGATGCAGTACTCGCACCGGTCTGCCAACCTCCATGGCTGCCGCCGCCACGGTGTGGTAAAACAGCTCCCGGTCTACCACCTGCGAACAGGAAAAGGTGAACATGATGCCACCCGGCGCTACCCGGCGCAATGCCTCCGCGTTGAGGCGTTTGTAGCCTTGCACGGCATTGTGGCGTTTGTCTAAGCTTTTGGCATAAGCCGGTGGATCAATGATGACCACCTCATAATCCTGCTCCGCATTTTTCAGGAATTTGAGCACATCCTCCGCATATCCCTCGTGGGTTCCTTCATAAGGAGCATTCAGGGCGGTATTTTCATTACACAGGGCAATGGCTTTTGGTGAAATATCCACGGAATGTACCAAAGCCGCGCCTGCCTGCAGGGCATAACAGGAAAAACCGCCGGTGTAACAAAAAGCGTTCAACACCGATTTCCCGGGCGCATATTGGGCCAGCAGGAGCCGGTTTTCCCGCTGATCCAGGAAAAAGCCGGTTTTTTGTCCGTTTACCCAGTCTACCCGGAATTGCACCCCGTTTTCGTTGATCACGGTGCTGTCTTCCGTATGCCCTTCTGCTCGCCACAGGTAGCCGTTTTGCTGACCCTCGGCGTATTTGGGCGGCAAACTTTCCACACTTTTGTCGTACACGGCTTGCAGTTGGGCGCCCAATACTGCCTGCAAAGCCTTTGAAATCAAATCGCGTTGACGGTGCATGCCGATGCTGTGACATTGTACTACGGCAGTGCCGGCGTACACATCCACAATGAGCCCGGATAGCCCGTCGCCTTCCCCGTGTACGAGGCGGAAAGCCGTGGGGGCGCCCCCATTCAGGGCATCCGAAATCTGAGGCAATGCTGCCTGTCGGGCGTAATAGGCTGTTTGCAGCTTATCGGTCCAGAAATCCACCGCATTCAGATCTGCCGGCCCGAAACTGATGAGCCTTACGGCAATACTTCCGTGGTGAAAATGGCCAATACCCAGCAGATTACCTGCTTTGTCGTGTACAGAAGCCAGGTCGCCATCTTCCGGCTGACCTTCCGTGCGGGCAATAGCGCCGGAAAAGACCCAGGGATGAAAGCGAAGCACCGGAATTTCCTTTCCGGAACGGAGAAAAACGCGAATAGTAGGAGTCATTAGAAAAATTAAGGCTGCAAATTCGCGCTTTTGCGCATTTTTGGCGGCAGAAACATTGAGATGAATAAAGCGGCCCGGATATTTTACCATGTTTACCTCATGCTGACCCTGTTTGGCATGGTAGTGGGGGTATTGTATTTTTGGCTGATGCGCAATGATTTTTTGACACAATACCCTGATATTGAGGCCTATTACTCTCAATACATAGCCGCCGCCGCCCTCACCGGTTTAGGCGCCATTGGCTTGTTAAAAAATCAACGCTGGGGCATGTGGGCCATGATTCTGGGAATGATCGGCACCCTTGGTATTGAACTGATCACCGGATTCCCCTGGTTCCAGATATTAAGAATACCTCTGGCATTGGCTGCACTGCTGCTGCTGATGCGCTGGAATAAATTAATTTGACTTTTGGACGCTGGATTATTGGACAATAGACGTTGGACTTGCGCTCGATGTAGCTGAAATCTTCAAATACCCCTCGCCCAATTCTATTGTCCATTGTCCAAAAGTCCAACGTCCATTGTCCAACAGTCCATCGTCCAAAACCTAAATAACGCTAAACTATGCCCATCTCATTTAACTGGTCTGAAACCATTGCCGGCTTGCCTGGAAACCCGGTGCCTGCCGATTGGCTTGCTACCCGTGGCGAAGGCGTAAAAGTGGCCTATATTGATCGCGGGGTAAACCTCGGTATGGCATCCATGGAGCATTTGAACCTGCCCGGCCATAAGTTTTTTACCGGCGCTCCGGGGTTTTCTGTAGCCAAACTGACCGGTCAGGATCTGGTGGGGGAGACCTTTGGCACGGAAGGTCGCGGACACGGTACGCTGTATGCCTCTTTGCTGGCCGGGAGAATTCCGGCAGTAGCCCCGGCCGACAAAGATGTGGTGGGAGGCCTGGCCAATGCGGCAGAATATTTCATCATCAAGGCGCGGAACGCCAACGATAAAAAGACCACCATTCGCAACATCCTCGATGCGATTGAGCTGGCCGGCAACCTGAAGGCGGATGTGGTGATTATTGGACAATCCATTTCCAAAGCCCAACTCAGCTTCGAAGGTTTGACCACCGCGGCTATTGACCGGGTGTTCGGCTTGCCTGCTGTACAGCGCATGGCCATTTTTGCGCCCCTGAAAAATCTGGAACCCTCCGATCCCTGGAACAATATTGCGGCGGATAATATCCCCAATCTGCGCTCCGAAGTGATCAATGTAGCCCGATTGCCTGTGAATTTCGAATCGGTATCCGGCATTATTCTTCCGCAGAACATCTCTTTCATGCTGTCCTCATTTTCCGGGAAATTATTGACCAAGAACGGCAATGCGGCCGATATGGAGTTCTCCAATTCCGGCGCTGTAGCCATTATGGGAGGCATTGCAGTGCTGGCCGTGAGTCATTTCAAGCAACAAAACGGCGGCGCTACGCCAAGTCGTGCGCAATTGCTGCAAATGCTGGGTTCCTGCTGCACCCCACTGCCGAATGCTTCCGGTAGTCAGTCTGAGCCTGCCCTGTTCCGAAACTTCTAATCAAACCGATCATGAGACCATTACTCCTTTCCTTTTTCTGCCTGTTCCTGCACGCAGGCACACAGGCGCAAACCCTGCTCGAAGACGCCGAAGCCCTGCGCGAATTTTTCGACCAGCCGGATGCTGCAGATTTCGACCAGCGATTGATTTTTAACTGGGATGCACTGGATGCCCGGCACTCTGAAATCATGCGCAGATACTGCGTAACCAAGGATACACTTACCACCTATTGGGTGGAAGAATCATTCCGCGATAATGTGTTTCTGCTGGTGGAACGCACCGATCAAAACCAGGTGTTGTTGTCCGGTTTCTCCAAAGGTGATCGGTTTACAGGGTCGAACACCGGTGTTTCGGCTTCCGGTTTTTCCGTGAGTACCCTGGCCGATGGACTGGCGCGCTTTCTGGTGAAACGCACCAAACAGGAGCTATCCCTGGCTTTTTTCAATGAATTCAAAGAAACGGTAAATGCGAACAGATATGTGGGCCATTTTGCCCCCTTCACCAAGGAGCAATTGCTGCGCATAGATTCTGATGTATACCAGTTCAACGATTACCTGGAATCCCTGCGCGAAGGTTTCACCGCCGATATGACCACTCTGCCCATGAACCTGGAAACCTTCGTGCGTGACGAGTCTTTCTGTAAGGGCTGCGCCCAAAAGGATGCCGGCATCGTCATGGCCGACCTGTTTCATGTGTCACAGCAAATGGTGAATGGCGAATCGCCGGTGGATATGATCAGTTACCTGGCCGACAAGGATTATGCGGCCATTCAGGCGGTGGATTCCACCAAGCCTGTATTGTACAACATGGCCGGCGGATTGCGCTTTTTGAACCTTATCTCGGAGTCGTTCCGCAATCCCAACAGCATCGACAGCACCATGCCCTGGTACACCGCCCGGGAAATAAGAGAGAAACTGCGGGATCCGGTGCTGCTGCGCATTTACCTCGGGTTGTTGTGGCAAAAAGCCGGGGATATTCAGTTTGTGGATGATTCCGGCGCTTCGAAGGTCAACTTGCGCCAACTCATGGCCCAGGCCAACACAGGAACCAATATGGTCGCCAACTGGCGCCGCTCCGTGGAGTCTATGGCCGAACTTACCCAGGCCACCCAGTTCTCCCTGCGCACCAGCAGCAGCAGTACCAGCACTACGGCCGACGATTTCTTTGCCTATGCGCAATCCGTGACAGACATTTTGCAGAACATCAACCAGATGGGTAAAACCATGATGGCCCGGGAGAAAGACATCATCCCAACGCAGTATATTTTCCTGATGCGGCATTGCAACTCCTTGTATTTCAATGTGCGTCAGCGCAATTTTGCCGGGGCGGTGAGCAATGTCATTTATTGTCTGAACCTGATCGGCAGCGACAAAAAAGAAATCGCAACGCTGCTGAAATACGCCAATTTCATGGCCGCTGTGGCGGAGGCCAATACGCCGGATGAGATGGAGCGGGCCATCGAGGCTTTTGCTTTGCCGCCGGGCAGCAGCCGGATGAAAAAGCAGCCCGGACAGTTTGCCGTGGCGCTTAATGCATACACCGGTTTGGCCGGTGGCTGGGAAGTGCTGGACGGTGTGAGCAGCGTACAGAATTTTGGCGCCGTGGCAGCCCCACTGGGCCTGAGCCTTTCCTGGGGATTGGGCAAACGCAACCCTGAAACCAGGGTGGATACATTGAAATCCGGGGAAGTAAAGGTAAAGGTGCGGGAATACGGCAGTTTGGGCTTTTTTGTGCCCGTTATTGACGTAGGCGCGGTAACGGCCTATCGTTTCAATGATGCCAATGCCCAAAACCTCCCGGATCTCACCTGGAGCAATATCCTCTCGCCCGGACTTTACCTCACTTACCACCTGCCCCGGAAATGGCCCATTGCCCTCGGGCTTGGCGGACAACTCGGCCCGGGCTTGCGCAAAGTGACGGAAAACGGCCTCGAAGTAAACCGCAGCGGCTTCCGCTACGGAGCCTTTGTGGCAGTGGATATTCCGATTACTTACTTTTATTTGAATAACAGGTTTAAGAAATAGGATTAAGACCCACCCCCCTCTAACTGCTCCACCGTCTCTATGAGATCACACAAATTCCTATCCACCATCCTCCTTTCCCTGCTCCTGAGCAACTGCGCGGTATCGCAAAAGACCCCCGCTTATCCCAAATCTTTTCAAAATATTCTCATTTCTGAGGCCGGCAAAGGTGACTCCTACGGCCCTTGCGAGCCCAGCATCGCGGTGAGTCCGAAAAATCCGCAGAACATCGTGGCCGGGGCTATCCTCGACCGCTATTACTGGAGCAATGATGGTGGACGCACCTGGGAGAATGGCAAACTGGTGTCCAAAACCTCCGGCGTGTACGGCGATCCCGTGATGCTGGCCGATTGGAATGGTCATTTTTACTACGCACATCTCAGCAATCCCGACGGCAAGGGCTGGGCAAGTGATAAACTGCTGGACCGCATTGTGATCCAGAAAAGCACCGACGGTGGCAAAACCTACGACGACGGCTCCTGGTGCGGGCTGCGGCACCCTAAAGACCAGGATAAACCCTGGATTTGTGCCGACCCGAAAACCGGCGCCCTGGCCTGTACCTGGACGGAGTTCGACAAATACGGATCCCGAGAGCAGGAGAAAGACCGCAGTCGCATCCTATTCTCCCAGAGTCTGGACGGCGGCAAAAGCTGGTCGGAAGCCATCAATATCAGTCAGTTTGAAGGCAATTGCCTCGACGACGATGATACCCCCGAAGGCGCCGTGCCGGCTTATGGCCCCAATGGAGAAATCTATGTGGTGTGGAGCTACGACGAAAAAATCTGGTTCGACCGCTCTACGGATGGCGGCAAAACCTGGCTGGAAAAAGACATCGTTGCGGCAGAGCAACCGGGAGGCTGGAACATCGAAATCTCCGGTCTCAACCGCACCAATGTGATGCCGGTATTGGTATGCGACCTGTCGGACGGCCCCAACCGTGGCGCCTTGTATCTCTGCTGGGGCGACCAACGCAACGGCGAAAAAGATACCGACATTTTCCTGGCCAAAAGCACCGACGGCGGCAATACCTGGAGTCAACCCAAACGGGTGAATAACGACCGCAAAGGTCGGCAGCAATTCCTGCCCTGGATGACCATTGATCAGGCCACCGGCCACGTGTATCTGGTATTCTACGATCGCCGGCATTACCCGGACGACCGCACCGATGTGTACGTAGCTGCCAGCACCGATGGCGGCAAAACCTTCAAAAACCTGAAAGTGAGCGATAAACCCTTCACCCCAACCACCCTGGTGTTCTTTGGCGATTACAACCATATCTCCGCCCACGATGGGGTAGTGCGTCCCATCTGGACCCGCCTGGATCAAGGAAAATTGTCTGTTTGGACGGCGCTGATGGATTTTGGGAAGAAGTAGGAGGCTGTTGGCTTGAAGGGTTTGAAGTACCGGCGGGTTTAGCCGCCGACGTTCGAGGGTTTGAATGGTTTGGCGTACCGGCGGGTTTAGCCGCCGATGTTTGAGGGGTTTGATGGGTTTCCGTAGGGGCGACCCTTGTGGTCGCCCACCCGGCCTCGCAAGAGGCCCAACGTTTGTAGCAGCCACGAACATCTCTCACCCTCAAACCATACACACATCGGCGGCTAAACCCGCCGGTACAACAACGTCATGGAAAAAACCCTGCTTTGGGAAGCCTTCGCCGCCCTGACCAATGCGGAAGTGCGGGAGTTCGGCAAGTTTGTCCGATCGCCGTTTTTCAACGGCAGGCAACAACCTGTGGTGTTGTTTGAGTACCTGGACGGCTGCAGGCGTTCGGGGCAATTGCCGAAAGAAGCGGAGGTGGCGGAGCTGTTGCAAAAAGAAGAAGGCGGCTTGAAAATGCGGCAGGCCAATTCCGCCCTGCTGGCTCTGCTGGAGGAATTCCTGTCTGTCCGGGAATGGCAGCAAAGTGGCAGCGCAAGAGGCGCCTTGCTGCCGGCGGCATACCGGAAACGCAATTTGCCCAAACATTTCACCATAGCCCTGAGAGAGGCCAGGCAAGGGCGGGAAAAACAACCCTGGCGCGATGCCGAGTATTTCCATGACTTAAATCTGCTGGAATGGGAGCAATATCAGTTTGATACGGCTACCCGACGCACCGAAACCTTCAACCTGCAGTCCAATTCCGATTGGATGGACACTGCCTTTGTGGCGCGCAAACTGCGACTGGGATGTCTGGCAGCGGCGCATCAGACGGTTTACCGCACGCAATACCGCATGGGCTTGCTGCCCGTTTTGCTGGAGTATTTAGACACCGATTCCGAGGGGCAAAAACTCCTGGAATGGCCGGCCGTGGCCTTGTATTACCACGGCTACCGTTTTCAAACCCAGCCGGAGCAGGCCGAACAACATTTCCAGGCTTACCGGGCTTTGTTGGCTGGTTTTGCCCGTCAGTTTCCGCCGGATGAATTGCGCACCTTGTACTTGCTGGCGATCAATTTCGGGATCAAAAAAACCAATGAATTGCGGGAGGGATGGCCCCAGGCTACCCTGGATTTGTACCGTGGCGCCCTGGAACTGGGTCTGCTGCTGGAAAACGGGCGCATTTCCCGCTTTGCTTTCAACAACATCATTGCCGTGGCGCTCAGGGTAGGGGAGCTGGACTGGGTGGAGCGGTTCATCCTGGACCACAAGCAACTGCTGGAGCGTCAGTGTCGGGAAGTGGCCGCCAGTCTCGGTCTTGCGCGGGTAGCGTATGCGCGCAAAGACTACCGCACTGCCCTGCTGCACCTGCAGCGTTCCGATTACAAGGATTTGATCAATAACCTCACCGCCAAAACCCTGCAACTCAAAATTTACTACGAAACCGACGAGTTTGAGCTGCTGAAAAGTCACCTCGCGAGCATGCGCACCTACATACGCAGGCACACGAGCATTGGCTACCAACGCACCAATTACAGCAAAATCGTGCAATACACCGGGCAGCTGATGGCGCTTGATTTCCGAAAAACCGATGCAGTGGTCACGTTGCGGGAGGCGATTCAGGGAGAGGAGATTCTGACGGAGAAAGAGTGGTTTTTGGAGCAGTTGGTGGGGTAGGGTGTATTTCTGCCCCTTTTTTATAAGATAAATACAAGTATTTTCGAATTCTGAAAATCTCATTAAATTATCTTGGTACTCTAGAGAGATCAAGTGTACATTTGAGTTTAAGTTTTTTGATTTTTTCATTTGGCCTCAATTGGGGAATGCAGCTTTGGGGGGGGATGAACAATTGAAAGAAAATTTAACAAGATTCGCTTTAGACTATAACAACAAAAATGCAAAAAATGAACGCATGGGAGTTTTTAAACACCTCAGAGGGGACGATTATACTCTATATATTTTTTGCCATTTTCCTCACCTTGTTGATTGTTTTCTATAAGTTGGTCAAGGCAAGAGAATTAATAATTGAATTGGCTAAGGTTATTGATAAGAAAAATAAGGAAATAAATCTCCTTAAGACATCAAAGAAGGATGATTCTATGGTCGTTGACGCACCCTCAAAATATTCAAATAATCCTGATTTGAAGGAACAGCTTATTGATAAACTCAAAATCAGTAAAACTTCTTCAGAAATTGATATTTTGTTCTATGTTGCAAACTTATTGAAAAGTAATTCGGAAGAAGCAGTAAAAGCGGTTACTATAAAAGATGAATGGATTAATGGACTGTCAAATGGTGATACTTATAAAACTCTTGAAAAAATATCAGCATACCTAAAACTACAAAATGACGATCATCGCCTGTATGAAATAGTTGGATATCAGAATAGAATTAACTCAATGTCAAATCTCCTACATAAAGGAGTAATTAAACTAGAAGAATACAATATTGAGCATTCAAAGATAAATTCTGCCATTCTAGAGTTTATCAGAAAGATGTAGTTATTTAGTATTACTTGAATAATTGACTGAATTTGAGTGTTCATTAAACGCCCCCACTCGCAATCACCAAGCTTCCATTGTGTATTTTTGAGCCAAATTCGGTAATGTCGAGAGTGTTCAGTAAACTGTGTCAAGTGAAAAAAGTCAGTATTTTTCACCAAAATTACACAGTTTATCATGCGCACAAAGAAACAAGAAGGATTTGATTACCAGAACTTTGAGAAAGAAGCGCTTCGGGCGCTGTACGAGGGCAAGCCACTTGAAGAAGCCCTGGGGCCGATGTTGAAGCGAATCGTTGAGGCTGGCTTGCAGGGGGAGATGCAAGCTCATTTAGAAGAAGGAAAGTCAGCGGGTGTCAAAAATCGGCGCAACGGCAAGATGAGCAAGACAGTTCGGAGTCGTTTTGGCCAACTTCTGATCGACACTCCACGGGATCGTGAAGGCACCTATGAGCCTACGTTACTGCCCAAGCGAGACCGTCAGCTGGGGACTGGAGTGGAACAGAAGATATTGAGTTTGTACGGTATGGGCATGGGTTACCGGCAGATACAGGCACACCTGCAAGAACTGTACTCTGTGGAGCTGTCTGAGGCCCAATTGACGAACATAACAGACAAGATTTTGCCGGTAGTTGAAGAGTGGCGAAGTCGTCCATTAGAGTCGATGTACGCCATAGTTTGGTTGGACGCCATCCATTACAAAGTACGTCATGAGGGCAGAATAGAAAACCGCGCGGTATACAGTATTTTGGGTGTTAACCTGGAAGGCAAAAAAGATGTTTTGGGCATCTATGTCAGTGAAAATGAAGGCGCTAAGTTTTGGTTGCAGGTCTTGACGCAACTTCAACAGCGAGGGGTGGAGGACATTTTGATCGCCTGCATCGACAACTTGAAAGGGTTTGCAGAAGCAATCGAAACCATTTTCCCCAAGACAGAAGTGCAGTTGTGCGTGGTGCATCAAATCCGCAACTCAATGAAGTATGTTGGCACGAAGCACCAGAAGGAATTTATGCGCGATTTGAAGCCAGTCTATCAGGCGCCAGACGAGTCTTCAGCCAAGTCTAAACTGGAAGGTCTAAAAGAAAAATGGGGCAAGATGTACCCTGTAGTGATCGAATCTTGGGAGAATAATTGGGATCGTTTGAGTCGCTATTTTCAGTACCCAACGGCCATTCGGAGGATTATTTATACGACCAACATGGTGGAAGGATTCCACCGCCAATTGCGGCAGGTGACCAAAACCAAGGGGGCATTTACCAGCGACAACGCGCTCATAAAACTGCTCTTCCTGGCCATCGAACGGATCACAGAAAAGTGGACTTCGCCGTTGCAAAACTGGTCGCTGACTTTCTCACAGTTGTCCATATACTTCCGTGACCGCATAAAACCGCACTTGAGAACATAAGGCCAAGGCCACTTAAAATGGAGAATTAAAGTCCCGCTACGCCTCCGTAAACTCCGGCTCGACTTGGACTTTAATTCCCCATTTTAAGTCAATGCAAAACAACTTGACACAGTTATTTGAACACAACCGTAATGTCTCAAAAAGTGTGTCTGGCCAAGGCCTTCATCGAGTGGTCAAAGAACGATTCTGATCAAAATCATTTGCTGTTTCGGGGCGCTGCGTTTTCCACATTTCAACACCCGCCTC
>JADZFI010000049.1 GCA_020850025.1 Saprospiraceae bacterium | reverse complement strand
GAGCTGAGGCCCAAAGGAACCCAAATTGGCCAGATTCACATTGTCGTCAGTGGTGAGCAACATATCCGTGCCTACCGGCACCTCAAAATTCAGTTCAATAATGGAGGTGTCTTTAGGGATAAAAACCGTTTTGCTTTGCAATACATCCCCATTTGCAGCGAGCAAATCAATCTTTCTTTCGCCCGCCAGGGGGGTATAAACCTTGGTTTTAAGCAGGGTAAAGGGCGTAAAACAATCCAGTATCAGACCACCATTGTAATTGTTATCGCTCGTGGCAGAACCCTGGTGGTACACCATCCCGACAAAGTCGTTCGGCAGCCCGTAGGTAGTGGTAGTACTCACCCAGTAGGTGGTGTTTTCTGTGAGCGCAGGAGTAACGAACGCTGCCCCTTCTGCCAGAGGTGTGCTGCTTCCCTGAGAGTCATACCATACCGGCTGATTCCCGGTAGCGGTCAACAATGCCGTTTCTCCTGGCAATATGGTATCTGGTTGTACCTGCGGCGCCGGCGACTCCAGTACCTGTATGTTTACCGGCGCCGACTCGAATAAACTACACAGCCCTTTGGCTTTGACCGTATACTGACCGGCCTGATCCACTTCAATAGACTGCGTGGTGGCGCCCGTATTCCACAGATATTCCGACGATACTGATGCCTGCAGGATCACCGAGCCGCCGGCGCAGAAAATAGTATCGCCCAGCGCTGTAATCGTTGTAGTGCTCGGCGGGTCTACCATAATACTGATCGGACTGGAGATAGCCGTGCATCCGCCTGCATCCGTAACTGTTACCTGATAATTCCCGCCTGTTCCAACCTGAATGCTGGAAAGCGTATCGCCATTGCTCCAGGCAAAGTGTGTAAAGCTATTACCCACAGAAAGCATGACAGAATCCCCCGGACAAAATGTTGTTGGCCCGTCTGCCTGAATGGATACTGTAGGAATAATACAGCCCCCTTCATAGAATGTGGCATATTGATCAATTTCCGGCTGATAAATGACGTCTCTGACGCCTGAAGGCCAGTCCACTACTACCGAGTCCACCTGCGTCAACGTGCCCAGCCCAAAGTGGATCTGCAACGAGTTGCTGATCCCGTAACTTTCTCCGGAGCGCACTTCCCTGGTCTGTATACCCAGAGCAGAGTACAACCTCACCTTGGCTCCTACCCCGCTCCTGTTGCTCTGCTGACCGCGAAGATTTAAACCATAAAAATGATGGCCATTGCCATTATTGATCCACAACGCATCAGGTATGGTGGATGGATTAGTATAAACAAAAGCATACCCCCCGTACACATCCAGAAATCCGTCGCTGTTCAAATCGCCGATGGCAAATGATTCCATCTGCTGACTGCTAAACACGTTCGCTACCTCTGTAAAGGTTTTATCTCCATTGTTTCGAAATAAATGGTGATTGTAGCCCGACACCAGTATGTCCACAAATCCGTCATTATCAAAATCTTTAAAAACGCCCTGCAAGGGCAATCCATCGATATCGTTCACAAATGCCGCGAACAGATCGGTAAAATGCCCAGCGCCATCGTTCTCCAGCAACTGGCTGGGGGCATCATGGTTGGTAATGAAACAGTCGAAATCTCCGTCGTTGTCAATATCTCCAAAATCAGCCGTCCAGCTCTGTGCACCTATGCGCAGGCCCGACTGGTTGGTAACATCCTGTGTAAAGGTGAAGTCGCCGTTATTGAGGAACAACTGATTGATACGACGCGGATCAGTTGGATTATTAACGTTTTGCCGGCATTTGGCTATGTAAAAATCAAGAAATCCATCATTGTTGATATCACTCCAAACCGAACCGTAGTTGCCGGAATTGTCGGATGCAGGCACTGTAGCCAGGTTCATCCAGGTAGTTTGTTGGGAGAAAGTTCCGGCGCCGTTATTTCCAAAAATCCGGGAAATGCCGTCGTCATGACAAACCAGCGCGTCCAGCCAGCCATCGTTGTTGATATCGGCCAAATTAACCGTTTGCGCAAAAGTTGCCGGACTGGTCAGGTTTTGCGTAGTGAAGGTACCATCGGCATTGGAGCGGGTGAATTTTATGCCATTGTATGCACCACCGGAGAGTACATCTCCCAGACCATCATTGTTAAAATCGGCTGTGCACATACCCCAGGTGTCATCTCCAGGCAAGGGCTGTGTGGCTGAAGGCAGGAAGGGTTGGCCGGCAAAGGTTTGATATTGGATGTTCAGGTCCGTCCCCTGATTCAGCCGTACAATATCATCCAGTCCATCGCCATTCATGTCGCAAATGGCCATAGAAACACCACTGTAATGATTGGCTGGTGAAAGTAATTGAACCTGATTGGTGAAGCTGATCTGAGCAGAAGCGGCGATTTGAATAAAGAGGCAAAACAGAAGGATGGAACGATGCATAAGGTGTCGTTTAGCTGGCAACCAGGTATTTAAGTTTCCAATACCAAGTCCAGTAGTGTCGTTAGTAATATAGGGCCGAAGATAAGCGTTCAAAAAATTAATGTTGCTATGTTATGCCCCTTGGCCATTGGAAGACAAACGCCTGGAATGTCCAATATCCAATGTCCAAGTGATGCGGGCGCCTGGCTTTAACAGCTATGCCGGGCCACTTACGGCTGCATGGCCGAACATCGGCACATTGTCAGGCTAATGTGCCAACGCCAGGCACCGTCCCTACTTGGACATTGGACATTGGATATTGGACATTGGACATTCACAACTCCTCCAGGGCTCGCTCCAGATCCTCCCACAACCAGGCAGGGTCTTCCAGGCCGATGTAGAAACGCACAAACTGCCAGGGTGCTGCCGGTGCTGTCCGCCCGGGAATGTTGTAAAACCCGATGGTAGGGATGATCAGGCTTTCGTGCCCGCCCCAACTCACTGCCATCAGGAAACGTTCCAGCCGGTGGATAAATGCCTCCATCTTTTCCATGGAGTCCGTTTTAAACTGTACGGAAAACAATCCGCCACAACCGCGCATCTGCTTTTTCGCGAGGTCCAGCTGTGGGAAGGAATGATGGAACGGATACCAGATATGCTCCACTTTTGGGTGTTTTTCCAGTTGCTCAATGATCCAGTGCGCGCTTTCATTGCTCCTTTGTACCCGGAGCGGCAGGGTGCGCAGCCCCCTGATCACCAGCGCAGCATCATGCGGCCCCAGAATGCCTCCCAGTGTCATCAGCTCCGATTCAAAGATCTTTTTGACCATTGCCTTGCTGGCACAAAGCACCCCCACTACTACATCAGAGTGCCCGTTTAGGTATTTGGTGCCGGAATGCAGCACAATATCAATCCCGAATGCTGCCGGATTTTGATAAATAGGCGAGCAATAGGAGTTATCAATCATGGTGACAATGCCACGGGATTTGGCCAATGCCGAACAGGCCGCCAGATCCTGACATTCAAACGTCATGGTATTGGGGCTCTCCAGAAACAACACCGTGGTATTGGGGCGGATGGCCGCTTCAATATCAGTAATGGAGGCGCCATCAACAAACGTATGCTCCACGCCAAAACGACTTAGAAACTTGCGCAACAATGCTGTTGTCCAGGAATATGGATTTCTCTGACAAACCACATGATCGCCGGCTTTCACATTGCCTATCACGGCGGCGGCAATGGCGCCTGCTCCACTGGAAAAAACCAGGGCATCTTCCGTACCCTCCAATGCCGCCAGTTTTTGGCGAAGAATTTCCACCGTCGGGTTATTTCCCCTGGAGTACACATGGTGATGAAGCTCATCAGCAAAAGCCTCCCGGAATGCCTGAAGGTCAGGGAAAGCGAAGTTGCTGGACTGGATCACCGGCGGAGCAATAGCCTGAAAGTACTGCTCGCGGTCTTCCGCCAGGTGGGTGAGGATATGGGAGAGGTGGTGTGATGATTCCATTGGAACGAGCCGCAAATGTTTGAATCGTTATTGTTAATTTTCAGATGCGATTTTTAGCGCCCCCCACTTACCACGCCGATACCGCCAATTGATTGATCAAGGGGTTGGCATACATTTTAAGCAGATATTCCCGACCCAAACCTTCATCATCATGCGTCAGCAACCGGAAGCGCTGTTCAAAATAGGCGCTGATTTTCTCCTTGTCTTCCGGTGAGTAGTAATTGCTGTACGCATCACCTCCGGTAAGCATATCCTGGGCGATGTAATTGATGGGGCGCAGTTTATAGTGTTTGTGGATGCGCGCATCAATCATCTCTGCCAGCGTTTCAAGTTGTTTTTTGGCATTGGGGAGCGTATCGAACATCTCCAGTTCCTCGTCGAAAGGTTCGGAGAAGTGGAAATGAACATCCCCTTTATTCCCTTTAAGGCCCAACAACATGTGCTGCACATCCTCTTCAAAAGTTTTCTTGTATTCCGGATTGGCGCGTTTGTTCAGGAACTCCTGCGCTTTGAGCAAATCACAGGGGTCAAATTCATAGGAGATGGCAACAGGCGCTAATTTCAGACTTCTGAAGTAGGATTTCAGATCACCTTTGCAATTCAAACTCAACATTTTAAGCAATCCCACCTGCGTTCGGTCGTCGCCATCCTTGGCTCTGCCTTCTCGCTGAGCAATCCACACGGAATCTATTTTTTCAGTTATCTGCCGCCATATGTAGTTCGACAACAGCATGGAATACCGATACAGCTCCATCGGGCTCCCGGTGCGTTTCACTACAAAACTTTTGTTGATATGGAAGATCAACTCGGAAATCCGGTGCCGCATTAAATTGTCGCCAATAGCGATCTGACTGGTACGGAAACCGTGGTCGAACAACATGGTATTCAAAAAGGCAGAGTCCAGAATAATGTCGCGGTGATTGGAAATGAACAGGTATTGCTCTGAAGCATTGATCACTTCAAAACCGCTGGCAGACAGCTTTGTAATACTGTCTTTCTCAATGGCTTTCAGCAATGGCCGTGCAATCCGTTCCTGGAAATCGCGGACGGAATTCACCCGATCTTTCTCCGCCATGATCAGTTGAAACAAAGGTTCCGGAAGAAATGCCTTCATGCCCTGTATCAGACTCGGAAAACCAAATAGCTCTTGTATGGCCGAGCGGGCTTCGTCGTCGCTGAAAATGTATGGGCCCTTTTCTTCTTGCATATCGTTTGAATTTGAAGGCGCGAAGGTACAACACAAAGGCACAAAGGCGCTAAGGCACAAAGATGCGATGTGTTGGCCTGCGGCCACCACGACAAAGGGGTTAATTTGGCTTTCGCCAAATTAACCCCTTTGTGCCTTCTCGCCTTCGCGCCTTTGTGTCACTTAGCGCCTTATCAACCCGAGGAGGAACCCTTTTTCTGTCAACTGATCCTCTTTTTCAATCGCCTGAAGAAGGTTTTTTACCGCCGAACGGTCGCCGGGGGGAAGTTTTAGGATCTTTTCTGCATATTTAACCAGGTTAAGGTAGTTGGCGCGGTGGTATCCCAATAGACTTTTG
>JADZFI010000048.1 GCA_020850025.1 Saprospiraceae bacterium | reverse complement strand
AGTGCCTTAGTGCCTTAGTGCCTTAGTGCCTTAGTGCCTTAGTGCCTTAGTGCCTTAGTGCCTTAGTGCCTTAGTGCCTTAGTGCCTTAGTGCCTTTAAATAAAAAAGCGCGATACCGGGTAACCCGATATCGCGCTTCGTATTTTTATGCTAATGCATTGCTTAAGGAACCGTTGGTTCCGGAACGTCCGTTTGCTCTGTTGAGTTGAAGGTCCGATAAGGAACACTATTAAGCATTTTAATCAAATCATCCCGTACCACCTTGTATTCCTCGAACAGCGGTCCGGTAATAGGCTGTGGTTGTGGAAGATTGAGGCGGAGGTGATCCACCTGACGACCATTTTTCCAGAAACGGAAGCATACATGTGGGCCAGTTGCCAGGCCGGTAGAACCGACATAGCCAATGGTTTGGCCTTGCGCTACCCTTACACCAGGGCGAATGCCGCGTGCATGGCTGCTCATGTGCAGGTATTGCGTTTCGTAAGCGCCATCGTGGCGAATGCGCACATAAATACCATTTCCGCCACGCCGGGTAGCTTCCGTTACGACTCCCTCTGCAACAGCAATGATTGGAGTGCCATGGGGCGCAGCATAGTCGGTGCCCAGGTGAGCTTTGTGATAGCCGAGTACAGGGTGCAGACGATTCATGTTGAAGCGACTGCTGATGCGGCTGAACTTCACAGGCGCTTTGAGGAATGCTTTGCGTGCCGGGCGACCATCATAGTCGAAGTAGTCTGTTTTTTGACCGTCCTTTTTGAAGTGGAAGGCATAGGACTCCTTTCCGTCGCGCTCATACACGGCTGCGATGATTTTGCCGGTTCCGACTACTTCACCACGTACATAGTGTTGTTCGTACACCACTTTAAAACGGTCGCCTTGTTTTTGATGGTAAAAATCCACGGAAGAGGACAACACATCAATCATACCGTCGGCAAGTTCATCAGAAAGACCATTATCGGTAAGCGCCTGCCAGAAGCTTGTTTCCAATACGCCTGCTGCTGCAACGATTTTGGTGGTAACCTGCCGTTTGTAGGTTTCCACTTTGTAGGGTTCCTTCAGCTGAAATACCGTATATTGGTAGGGTGATGGTTCATACACCATCAGCTCGGGGTTTTCACCGGGCTGGCGGCGCAGGAATTGCAGGCTGGATCCAACGCGTAAGGAGTTGATCTTAAATTTGTCTTTGCAGTTTTCTACCAGTTGATTCACCTGAGGATAGGTGAGGCCGGCCTCTTTCATCAGAATACTGCCTAATATGTCTCCGCGTTTGAGCTCGATTTGTGATTGGATGTACTCATCCATAAATAAGCCCCAGCGCAGGTTATTGGCTTCCAGAGGAAGGCCGTCGGGACGTGCAACAACAGCAATTGCTGCGGCAGCGGGGGTGGTATCTTGTTGGTTTAGGGTGAGGGTGGCGGCAATGATGCCTGCTGTGAGGGTGGCTCCTGCGGCGACGATGGACGACTTCTTAATTAAAGAGCGCCTCGTTCGCCGGAGCCACCGCTCCGGATTTGAGTCTGAATTCACAATAGAAAGGGTAGATTAGAGAAACAATTTAGCTTGTCAGGCCTATGGGGTTGGTGCAAATGTAGCAAATCTGCTTTGTTTTTACATCACAGTTGCAGTTTTTTAACCAACACAGTGGGAGTAGGGTTATTCACATTATGTGGAAAATATTTTGTTTGTCAACCCGCATGCAGCTTTTCCAATAACCAGTCGCGTTCAATGATACCCGGTGTATTTTTAATTTCTTCGATGAGCTTTAGCCGTTTTGGGCTCTTTTTCTCCTGTCCATATTTGACAATTTTATCGAGTTTTTGAAGGAAACGATAATAGCTGTTTTTGTGTTCCTGGAAGATTTTTGTCCGCCGAACTTTTTGATCAAGGGATTTCATGCGGTATTCGAGCAATTCATCTTCCGTTTCAAAATAGATCTTTAGCATTAGCATTTCCGCCCAGATACTGAAGTTTGGATTTTCAAAATGTCTGAATTTCAAGGATTCTGAGGCTTTATTATAGTCTTTGATATAAAAGAAGTATTCCGAAAGGCAAAGACTATGCGCTTCAACCGGATATCTGGTTCCACAGATTCGGGAAGGAGGGTGTTTGTCCAATACACTTTTCACCCAATCATAATCACCTTGTTTCAATCCTATGAGTACCAGCGCTTTCAAAGCATTTACCAATATGGCATCGCCTTCATAAAAATATCCTTGCTCATAGTGTTCCTTGTACAACTGGTAGAGATTTTCACGGGAAGGAGAACTTCCAGAATGAACATAGCGCCTGTTATAAAAATACCTTGAATATGCTTTCAGGTTCCGAAGCTTTTCAAAAGGTATGGCATTTTTGTGCCGTTGTAGCAAATCCTCAAAATGGTTGAAGGCTTCGTCATTATTTGGGTCGCCGATCAGGGAAAAAACAAGCAAATAGATCTCATGAATTGGGTTGGGGGGCACTTCGGGTGGTAGTTGCATTACTGCCCTGGTAAGCGGTGCATCAAAATCAAAAACCACTTTTTGTGAAAGTTTTTGTTGATAGCTAATGGCACAGATAAGTTCGAGTTTGTGAAGAGTGTAGGCCAGGTCTAGATTTATTGCTGCCACTGTCAGATTTGCATCGTCCTCAAAACTGTTGTTAAGCGCCTCAAAGGAAGATGCTTCCTCTTCAAGGGAGTAGAGCCTTTCATAGTATCCGGCATCATATTGCCGGAGACTATGCATTGATTTACGCTCTGCTTGTATGACCTGCCAATAACGCTCTTCCATGCCAAATCGGCGGTAGAATTGAGCCAGTGACATGGATTCTTCAAAGGGCAGTCGTTGATGCTCAAATGCCTGAAAAGCAAGGAATTTCTTCAGGAGGTTAAACAGATCGGAAGCGAGTCCATCCAATGGCCCTTTTTTATTATCAATAAAAGGTTTGTTCGGGAAAAATATTTCCGAAACGTTTTTTTTGGAAAGTGCAGGGTGATCCTCCTCTGCTTTATGTTGAAGTATAAATTCACAGAGCTTGTATAACGCCTCGGCCTGATTCCGGTGGTTGAAATAAGGAGATTGAAGAAAAAGCAGGAATCTAGCCTGTTCGGAGGATGAAAGGAGCTTCAAGGCCTCCAGAAGTTTTCGGTTTAACATAATGTGTTTGCAGGTAGCAAAAATATAATTTTCATGACTGATCTGCCAGGTTGGGAAAATGGGAAAAAAACGTAGGCAAAAATTTTATGATCAATTCGAAAACTTGTCCTTGAATTTTCAGTGAACTAAATGCCTGTAATCCAATGAATGTAATTCAGTATTTCTTCTGCGCTTTTTTGATCCTTGCAGCCAATCCAATAATGGCTGAGACTCCCTCCTCCTGTTCTTTGCCGGCTCCAGATTGGCTTATTGCCTCCGATATTACCTCTTCCAGTATTGAAATCACCTGGGACGGTGTCAATGGCTCTTATGGTTACCTGGTGGAGCGATTTGATGTGACGCATGGTGTCCGGTTGCCGGATGTTCAGGTTGCCGAACCTGAGTATGTCTCCGGACCGCATGATCAAGGTACCACCATTACTTTTACTGTGTATCCAGTATGCGAAAACGAAGAGCTCGGCGCTCCTGTTTCAGGCGAGTACACTACCACAATTATCATTGTGGATGTGATAGCCATGTACAATGTTCCGAATCCCCAGGGCGATGTCCCAATAGCTCCATCCGGATTCGGAGGTCCAATGGCTGTTAGCCTTACGGATGCTGACAAAAATACTCCTAACGTGGAAGTATACCGACTGAAGATAAAGAGCTCGTCCGGCCCAAATCCAGCACATTATGCAGACATAATACTTTGGAGTCGGTGTAGCTACCAGGAAAACAGTGCGGTACGGATCATGTACTGGGAGCAAAGCTCCTGGCCACCAGAGGTTACCTATGTTGAAAATCATCCAAACGGATATCCTTTTGGTCCGATCATTTCCATCAGTTTTTTCATCAATAATCAGCCATTTTTCACTGTTTTAAATCCAGGTTTTACCCAGGGTAGTCCCCATCAACTGGGTATTCAGATCCGGAATGACCGGTTAGCCAATATATTTTTTGATCGGGGTAGTGCATTCAATAAAAACCCATGCTACGTACCGGCAATGCAAGGAGGTGGCGATCCGGTAGAACTGGCTCCTGCTGAAACAATGGCCAGCATATTGGATGACGACTCCATGGATAATTCCGTGGCAGAAACCTTAGAATCAACCACAGTTCTTGTCTATCCGAATCCTTTTGAGAATACCGTTTACGTCAGGACTAAAAACCCAAAGGAAGGGGGAATGAAATTGACATTGATGGATCTAACTGGGAGAGAAGTCAAGAGCATGCAGTATGCTGCAATGCCTGCCGGAACTCAATATGCCAGCTTCCATATTGACGGAATTCCTGCCGGAACCTACCTGTTGGGTATATCGGATGAAAATGAGCATAGAATCATGCCGGTTGTAAAAAACCGATAGCACCCGCCATCGTCATTTAAAACTCGCTTTGCCCCCTTGAATTTTCGAGGGGGCTTTTTTGTGCGCCTTAACAAGAAAATCGCTGTAAAGTGTAGTTGTCAGTCGATAAATGCTACCCACATTTTTGCTTCATCGATTGCGCAATTATCCCACAAACCTCTTTTAAATCCAACGAGTGAAACGCAAACACTACTTTTTCTTTTTCACACATTAATCTAAATTGTCATCTATGAAACACTTTTCTTTTTCGTCACTCTTCGCAGTACTGGCTGTAATCCTATTTATGACCTCCTGTAAAAAGGAAGTTGCCCTTGAACCGAACGAATCGAAGCCCTCAGATGAAATTGCTTCCAACCGTGCTCCAGTTAGTTATGGCGTAACACTGTATGATGGCGTTAATCCCTGTCGAATCATTGAGATGGACAACGCCACCGGAAATGTATTGGCGGTTTCACCTCCCTGCTTTTACATTGATAATTCCGGAGCAACCATTGCATTGGATAATATCAAAGGCATTTGTTTGACCAGCTGGGGGCAATATTTTTTAACTACCGGAACGCCGGCCAATCCTACTCTGGCGCCCACAAGTATCTACAACAATGCCTTGTTTAAAGTAAACCCGGCAACTGGCCAATGTAGTTATGCTTCCACGAACTTCAACTCTGGAACGGTTTCAGATCTGGAACATGATCCACAAACGCTCAATTTTTACGGATTGAGGAACAACAGCAACTCCATTATAGAGATTGTTGACAACAATAACAACTATGGTACCTACAATGGGCCGTTCACTATTTTCGGGATTGATCCGGGCTATGTCTTGAAAGGTCTTACCATGGTTCGGGATGGCAACGGCATGTATCTGGTTGGTTGCGCCACTAATGGTAATCCTAATGATCCGGCAAAATTATATGAAGTGCCGGCGAATGGAGGTCTGGCCAACTTTCTTGCCGATCTGGATCCAATAAACGAATTGGCTGCCGGTCATTGCGGAATTGGCTTCGACATTGACCAAAATTTGCTCTTCGTGAATAGGAATAATACGACACCTCCGATATTGCCAGGCCTTAATTATGTCAAATGGAACGTCCCCTTAGTTCCGATTACCCCATCATTCAACTGGTGGGGGCTTGGCTTTAATTTCGAGGACCTGACATCTGATGTTCAATAAACAAGGCACAACATACTAATCAATGTCCTTTGGCCATCCCGCGCACATCGCGGGATGGCCTTTTTTAGTCTTTAAGATCAATGGCTTTAGCCATCATTGACAAAAGTCCGAATCTGGGTATTTTGAGGCGACAAATCTCGCATACATTGCAGCATCCTTTCATCGTCTCTTCTTGCATTATGCGGCTAACGCTTACATTGATCCTTTTCACCAAAACCTTGCTTGCTACTCAGGCTCAAATCTCCACATTCGATAGCGGAAATGAGGATTGGCGTTGCGATGGCGATCCACAAAGTACCAGTGCCTTTTGGAATGCTACGGGTGGAAACCCGGGTGGTTACATACAAATGACCGATGGATCCACTGGAGGTACCTGGTATTTTGTTGCGCCAGCCAAATTTCGTGGGTCAAAGTGCGATGCCTATGGCAAGTTCCTGCGCTACGATCAGTTTGCCGATAACCACTCTAACCCAAATGCTTTTGCTGATGTAGAGCTGATTGGAGGGGGGACTAAACTGGTATTTGACCATCCGGTATTACCTTTTCCTACCTGGACGCATTACGATCTTTTTCTGAGGGAAGATGCCGGATGGAGGGTGAATACTACGAATGGACTAGTGCCTACCCAGGCGCAGTTCAAACAAGTTTTATCCAATATCACCAGCCTTCGGATTCGGGGAGAATTTCACCACTTTGCTGTGGATTATGGCGGACTGGATAACGTCCTTTTGGAAAGTAATTTTGCTTTTGACCTGGATGCCGACAACAGTACCGGTCTTTTCAATGGAGATTACAGGGCAGATACGTCCTGTTTCCCGTCTTTGCCGGTTGTGGGCAACGACCCGGTTCTTACTTCAGAAGGCCCAATAGATTCCATCGTCATCCGGTTGCTAAACGGGCTTCCATCGGAAAGTATTTCCCTTCCCAATGTTCCGCCCCCACTTCAGGTCGTTTTGTACGGTCCTCAACATCTTACACTCATTAATCCTGGAAATGGTGTAACCCTGGATTTTTTGGCAGCCATTCAGATGCTGGGCTTTCTGGATGCATCTATGCATCCATTGCAAGGTACCCGGCAGGTGGAGTTCAAGGTATATGCAGGTTGTGGGTTGGCCGGCACACAGCGAGCATTTTTGCCCGTTTATCCACCTCCCAGTGCAGGAATACCAGGCGATACTACCTTGTGTGTTACCGGTGTACCATTCCCGCTATTTACAGTACTCAAGGGGTTTCCTGATCCCGGGGGCGTCTGGATACCAGCTACTTCCATCTCCGGAGCTGTTTTTGATCCGGCTACAGACGGTGCAGGGATTTTTGCTTATATATTCCCACCTGCCGGTGAATGTGCCGGCGATACGTCCTGGGTTGCCGTTGAGCTCGAAATACCGCCAATACTCAGGCAGGATACCACCATTTGCTATGATGAGATACTGTACCTGGAGCGGCCCCGGGAATTAATGGAGTGGGTATGGGGCAATGGGAGTCAGCAATCGGAGATTGCCGTGTCCTTACCGGGTGTTTACAGCCTGAGAGGCCGGACGGAATATTGCCTTTTTGAAGACAGCGTGCGGGTGGATTTTTATTCCTGTAAGGAATGTGCTTTGTATGTGCCGAATGTATTTACCCCAAATGATGACGGTCAGAATGACCTGTGGCAAGCATTCTTACCCTGCCGATGGCTTCGATTCCGGCTGGAAGTGTACGATCGCTGGGGCAGCCTGGTTTTTGCATCCGATAATCCGGAGCAAACCTGGGATGGCCAGGCCCGTGGCAAGGACGCCATTACGGGAGTTTACGTTTGGCGTCTGGAATGGGATGCCGATCTGTTCGGAGAGACCCGCACCTGGCGGGCCAAAGGAGATGTTACGATCCTTCGTTAATCATTTCTTTTTGACGGCAATGTAACTCACTCCGGTAAGGGCCATCAGTGCTTTTTTCTTTTCTTCAATTTCTGATGCTTTCAGATACTGGAAACGAATGCCCACCACATGGGCCTTACCGTTGAACTGATAATATTCCCCATAACCTTCTTCCTGAAGCAAGCGGCGTAACTTGTCTGCATTGGTTTTGTCTGACAGAGAGGCAATAATCAGGATGCATTCGCGGCCATTTTTTGCTACGTTGACCTTTTCCCGGGCAGCTTCTTCCTTGGCTTTCAGCGACTCCTGGGCCTGCTTTTCTGAGTCTTCCTTGTTTGTTGCTGTCGGAGGCTCTTCTTGTTCTGGCTCAGGTTTGGAAGGCTTGGCTACGGGAGGCGTTTCTTTTTCTACTATTTCTGTTTCCGGTTTGACAGAGGAGGCGGGAGTCTCAGGTTTGTCCCGGAATTTCCAATACCAGATGCCTGCTGCAAGGGCTGCCAATAACAGGATGATGCCAATGGCTGTACCCCAGCCCGAACTTCCGCCGGTACGTTCGGGTGCGTATGTTGGTTCGGGCATCGGTGGCGCCGGAGGGGTAGGGGGGATGGTCTGGGTTTCCGGCGTTGGGGAATTGCCGCTAATTTCCCGCGATCTTGCAATGGGAGAAAATTGAAGCGGTGGCAATCCGTATGCAGCTGAATTAAAATTGGTTGCATCCGGCAGGAACTGAATCTTTTGTACGTAGTTTTTGTACAATCGACCGACACCTGGCAGGGTGACTATTTCTCTTTGATCAAGAAGCGCCCGCATCCTCTCTACAAACTCTTCCACGGCCCGACCTGCATCCTCGGTGGAAATACCGTGCGCATCCGCAATATCTGCCGTTAACAGGCCGTCGTCTATCACTAGATTTTCACTGAAAACCAGTGTTTTGGATGGCGGATTCACCGTTCCACCCACATAGTCGGTAGTGGCAGGAGTTCTGGTGGCCGTAAAACCGCCAAACCCTGGAATTACCAATGAATCATGCAGATACAGCAGTTTTTCGATGTGGGCAGGGATATCAATTTGCATAGTATGTGTTGGGCGATGACATGACCATTTGGCTCAAATATAGGTGAATTTGATTTGGGATGAGGCAAAGGTACAGTCCTTCCATATACTGCTTAATAAAAAATGGCAGCTTCTTGGATGGAGTGTTTGTAAAAAAGATCAACCGCGGCTTTTAGAAATTTCCTGTGAGGTAATTGGTGTTAAAGTAACAATAAGTGCTACTTTTGGCCGGGTAATTACACGGTTATATGGACACTACCGGCGAAGTTGGCTCTTTTTTCAAATCGGCGTTTTCTGTTGACAATGTCATATTCGGATTCGATGGCGGCGATCTGAAAGTGCTTCTTATTCAACGTGGTCAAGCGCCTTTTAAAGATAAATGGGCTTTGCCAGGCGATTTAGTGTATCCAAATGAGGACCTTGATACCGCTGCCGAGCGGGTGTTGGAGCAACTCACCGGACTTAGAGGGGTTTATCTGGAGCAAGTGAAGACCTTTGGGGCAGTAAACCGGCACCCATTGGGTCGAGTCATCACAGTGGCGTATTTTTCATTGATTAAAATCAGCAATTATACCGTGACCCCAGCTTCTTTTGCACAATCTGCAAAATGGCATAGTGTTGATAAAGTGGGCGATCTGGCATTTGACCACAATGAAATCCTGGAAAGCTGTCTCCGCCGTCTGAAACGCAAAGTCCGCACCGCCCCGATTGGTTTTGAACTCCTCCCCCCCAAATTTACCCTCACCGAACTGCAGCAACTCTACGACTCCGTGTTGCAATTGCCCAAGCGGCTCGACAAGCGGAACTTCCGCAAAAAGATCCTTTCCATGAATTTACTGGTGGAATGTCCGGAAATGCAGGAAGGCGTGGCGCACCGCCCGGCGAAACTCTATATGTTTGATCGTGAAAAATACCTCCAACTCACAAATGAGGGTTTCGTATTTGATATTTAAGGCACAATGGAGCACTAAGACACAAAGGCCCTAAGGCCCTAAGTTAGGGGGACATTGACGCCAACCGCCTAAGCCGCTCCGGCAATCACAAAATACTTAAACACCATGCTTAGAATTGATCATATCGGTATTGCCGTCAAAAATATGGAAGAGAGCAATGAGCTCTTCCAAAAGCTACTTGGCGAAGCACATTATAAGGTTGAAACCGTTGAAAGTGAGCATGTTGCCACTTCTTTCTTTCGAATTGGCGAAAGTAAAATAGAGCTGCTTGAAGCCAATCACCCGGAAAGCGCCATCGCCAAATTCATAGAGAAGCGCGGCGAGGGCATTCATCACATCGCTTTTGAAGTGGACGACATTCATGCGGAAATCCAACGGCTGGAAGCAGAAGGATTCATCCCCCTCAATCGTGAACCCAAACGCGGCGCCGACAACAAACTGGTGGCCTTCCTGCACCCCAAATCATCCAACGGAGTGTTGGTGGAGCTATGTCAAAGTGTTTGAGTGTTTGAGTGTTCGAGTTGGCGTTCGGCTTGGGATTTTGGTGAACCTAAAGGGT